>JAQTVL010000200.1 GCA_028706835.1 Phycisphaerae bacterium
GATGTCGACGATGAAGCAGACAAGGCTTTCAAAGCTGGCCCTGCCGACCTGCTCGCGGCGCGGCTGCGTCCATTCGGGGAAACTGTTCGCCAGGTTGGTCAGTGCGATGTTGCGGTGCTTGCGGTCCACGGCCCACCACAGCCGCCCGATGCGGCGGGCGTGTTCGAGCGCGGCGTCGGGCCCGGCGATCTGCACGAGCGCATCGACGATGCGGACAAGCACGTAGACCAGGTAGTGCAGGGCGGTTTTCAGGATCGCCATGAGGGGGATTTTAACAAAATTCGGAATTCGGAATTCGGAATTGGGCAAGAATTGCGTTCACGCCGACGCCTTCCGCTGCTTGCGGGACTGGTAGAGGTGGGCCGCCAGCAGGATGTGCCCCAGGCGGTCCAGCGGCAGCCGGTCGAGGTAGTCGCGGGTGAAGTCCAGCGGGAAGTCGCTCTTGAAGTTCAGCAGGCGGGTGGAAATCTCGTCCCGGGACATTGCGGCAATCGTCGCGATCAACTCATCCAGCTCCGCCGTCATGGGCCGTTCTCCCGCATCGCCGCCCCACCCGGTCGCTATCGGCAGACCGGCGGGGGGGCTTAAGAATTCGGAGTATTCTATCCGATTGACCCCGCCACGCGAACCGGCGATAATGCCGTTGGCCTCAACGAAAACGGGCCGGTTGGCCGATAACCGATACTAGGCGTCGGCCGGCTGGGCCTATGAGCGATCGTAGCTCAGTAGGATAGAGCGGCGGTTTCCTAAACCGCAGGTCGCAGGTTCGAATCCTGCCGGTCGCAGTGCCTGCCAATGAGAGGTGGACCATGTTCCCCAGAACCGTTCTGCTCGCGCACGGACTGATCGCCCTGCTCGCCGTGGCCGCCCTGTCCGGGTGCAGCAACGAGCTGCGGATCGACAACTCCAGCGGCGCCCCGCAGCAGGTGGCCACTCAGGAGCGGCTGGTGGCCAAGGCCAATTCGCCGGTGGCCGACGTGCCCATCCCGATCGGGTTCGACATCAGCGAGGGCGACAGCAATGCCCAGGTGACTGGGCAGATGCGCTACGTCTGCCATACCTACAAGGGCCGCAAGGCGAAGGACCGCGTCGCCAGCTTCTACTGCGAGCAGTTGGTCACGAACAACAAGTGGCGTCAGGACGGGGTTCGCAAGAACAACGGGGTGTGGCGGCTGCACTTCACCAAGGGCATCGAGCGCTGCGACATCGCGATCAGCGAGAACATGTGGGGCACGACCCGGATCGAGATCGAGATCTACCCGGTGACCGGCGCCCCCGCGGCCACCGGCGGAAGCTGAGCGGGCGAAAAGAACATGGCCGCCCCGCGAGGAATGGGAATTATGCGACCCATAATTCCCATTCTTCCTGTGAATCCCATCCCTCCTTCCCGCCGTCTTTTTTCCAACATTGACGCCTCCCCGACTCTGGCGGATAATGCAGTTGGGTAGGGTCTGCGTACCAGCCGGAGAACATGCCATGCACAAGCGCCGCGGCTTCACCCTGCTGGAAATTCTGATCGTGGTGGGGATCATCGCCATCCTGCTGGTGCTGCTGTACCCGGCCTTCGGCAAGGTGAAGATCCAGATCAAACGCACCAAGTGCCTGACCAACATCAAGCAGATCATGCTGGCCCTGCGCGACTACCACACCGCCTACGGCGGCAAGCTCCCGCCCGGCGGGCAGCCCTATGGCGCCATCGACCCGACCAATGCCGCCAAGTACCTCAACGAGTTCCTCGTCGGCCAGGGGTATGCCGTGCTGGAATGCCCTGCGGATCAGAACAACGCGCCGGGCAAGGAGAATTCGCTGTTCCAGGATCAAGGCTACAGCTACTACTACCTGGGGCAAGACGGGGCGCAGGCGATGTCGGGGATCGTGGGCAGCGTCTCGTGGCAGGAAGAGAAGATGGGTTATTTCAGCGGCCCCATAACCATCAAAGAGTTTCACGACAAGACGGCCTATAACTCCCCCGGCCCGGAAGACGGGGCGGATTATCAGAGCCGCGCTCGCGACGTGACCCGGCAGGAAATTGACGACTACTGGTATACCAAGTTCGTTCCCTTCATTCAGGGCCTGGCAAACAGGGAAGGTTTCTATATCCCGGGTGCATTGCAATTCCCGTACGTGGTGGCCAGGCATGATGTATGGGTGGGAGTGCCCCCGAACCAGGTATGCACCCATCCCAAGTGGAATGCTGATCTCGACGCGAACGGCAACGTCGTGACTGTATATGTGCCCGACGTGAGCGGCAACATAGTGGGTAGCCCTCCGCCGGCCGGGTATTCGAACACGACCGGTTGGGGCCGAAACACCTACAACTACGACTACTGGCTGCGGGCGAGCAAGAAGGTCGGCGTCCTGGACTGGGACGGCAACACAGCGGGTCCTGACCCGAAGTTCTCCTACAACGTGCCGGGCAGCAACGGGACCAGCACGACCGACGCCTATCCGAAGCGAGGCATGGGGTTCTGGCACCAGTACAACTACGTCGACGACCCGGACCACCCGGGGGATGTGAACTACAAACGCGTGAAAGTACACGCGGGATTCCTCGACGGCCACGCCGCGCCGATCGAGATGAATAAGTACACGACCATCGACCGCGACAATCACGACTACTATTAGGTTTGAGCGGGGATCATCGCGGGTGCCATGCCTGCGACGGTCCCGGCTTGCCGGGATCGCAGGCATGAGGAAGACATGCTTGCGACGGTACGGCTGTCGCAAGCATGGCACCCCTCAAATCACGAGTAACGGGGCACTAGTGATGCGTCAACATTGAATCGTTGGGTGCCATGCCTGCGTCTTTTTGCAGGCATGTCTTTGGCCGCCACATGCCTGCGACAAAACAGCCGTCGCAGGCATGGCACCCCGCATCCAACCCAACAAAACAAGATGGACGGATCACTAGGCTTGCGCGGGGATCAGCGCCTTGCGGACCACCTCGAGCACCTGCTCCACCTTGAACGGCTTAAACAGCACGCCGAACACCCCTTCCTGCCGGGCACGGAAGATCGAATGGTTCGGGTCGTAGCCGAAGCCGGTCATCAGGATCACCGGCGTCTTGGCGGATCGCGTCCGGGCGGCCGCGAAAATGTCATCCCCCGTCGCGTGCGGCATGCGGATATCCGACAGCCCCAGGTCGTAGTCCCGGCTGCGAACCATCGCCGTCGCTTCCGCGCCGTCCTTGGCCGTCTCGACGACGCACCCATATCGGCTGAGCAGATCGTTCAGGTCGTTCAGGATCGTCGCGTCGTCGTCCGCCAGCAGCACGCGCTTGTCGGCCATGCCCGGATCGCGCTGCACGTTGCGAATCTGCCGCCGGCCGAGGATCGTCGTCGGCGACTGCGCCACCTGCCGCACCGTCTGGCGGATCGCGGTGACCTGATCGATGATCGCGTGCAGCCGGTTCCGCAGGTCGTCGTTGCCGATGTTCTCCTCGATCAGCCCCGACGCCTGCGACACGATGTCGCTGAGCGGCTCCTCGATCTCGCCGGCCACGTTGCTGGCCACCTTGCCCACCGACGTGTAGCGCTCCACGACCAGCAGGTCGAGGATGTTGGTGGCCAGGGCGATGTAGCGCCCGAAAATCTCGGCGAACTGCCGGTCGTCCTCGCCAAAGTCGCCCGGCCGGGGGCTCTCCACGTTCAGCACGCCGATCACCGCGTCCTGCAATCGCAGCGGCACGGTGAGCGAACTGCGGGCCTTCTCGATGCCCATGATGTACCGCGGGTCCCGGCTGGTGTCGGCGCAGATGTAGCTTTGGCCCGTGGCCGCGACGTAGCCGGTGATGCCGTTGCCCTCGCCCGAGGCGTAGATCTCCACGTCCGCCACCCACGACGGGAAGCCGTCGGACAGCACCAGTTGCAGCCGACCCGTGCCGCGGTCCAGCAGCCAGATGCCAAAGTTCTCGAAGTTCAGCAGCCCGCGCGTGTAGCGGATGATCCGCTCCTCCAGCAGCCGAAGCCGCTGCTGCACGTTCAGCTTGGCCAGCGACTCGGCCTCCAGCCGGACCAGTTCCTGCCCGGCCTGGTCGATCGCGTCGAGCTTCTGCTGCAATCGCCGGCTGGACGAGACGTCCCAGATGACCACCGCCACCTGGTTGATGCGCGTCGGGTCCGTGCCGTCGGTCAGCGGCGAGACGGCCACCTCGTAGAATCGGCCCTCGTCCTGGGCGGAGAACCGCCGCGTGCGCCCGGGCGAGCCCGGCGGCCCGAGTTCGCTGGCCTTGAACTGCGCCAGCGCCTTGTCGGCGTGGCGGCGGACCTCCTCGACGACCGCGGGCGAAACCTCGGCCATCGCCCGATTCTGCCACAGCACCCGGCTGCTCGCATCGACGATGCACACGCCCTGGCTCATGGTGTTCAGCAGGGCGGCCGAGAGCTGGCTGACGACCGCTCGCTCCAGCGGCAGGAAATCGGCAGTGCCCGAAAGCACCGCGTCGACGTTCTGGTGGCGGAGGTAATCGAGGGCTTCCTCGATGGTGCGGGCGACGACCAGTTCATAGTGGTCGGCCAGGGAACTGAGGAGCGGCGACTGGTCGAACTGACCCGTCCCGCCGAGGATCAACAACTTGGCTGCCTGAGTGCTGCTAGTGCTCATCGAAAGACCATTCTACCGGAAAACCCGAACCGCGGAGGAACAAGAAAAGCTTCTCGCCTCCGCATGTCTATTCATCGGCCTGCCTCCGGCGCGCACTTGAGCGTGAAAAGCGTGATCTCAGGCCGGCTGAACAGCCGGACCCGGCGTAGGTAGCCCAGGCCGCGATTGACGTAAAGCCGCCGGCCGTCCGACAGCGTGTACTCACCGCGGACGTACGTCTTGTTGCTGGTCGACAGCACCGGCGGGCCGATCAGCGGCAGGTCGACCTGCCCGCCGTGCGTGTGCCCGGCCAGGACCCAGCCGCGATAGCCCGCCCAGCCGGCCTGGTCGACGGCGTCGGGGTTGTGGACGAGCACGATCGCCGCCCGCCCCGGGTCCAGCCGAGGCATCACGCGGGCGGGATCGAAGAATTGCGGGGCCGCGATTTCCTGCCCGGCCTTGGGCATGTCGAAATCGTCCCCACCGGGAAGTTTTCCTTCCGCCGGCGAGCTTGGCTCGTGGGCCCACAGGTCGTCCAGTCCGGCGATTTGCAGGCCCCGCACCGTCGCCATCTCGTTTCGCAGGACGGTGAATCCCAGGCGGGCCAGCCCCGCCGCCAGCTTCACGGCGACGGCAGGCGAGCGCCACCCCCGGCCGTAGTCGTGGTTGCCGAGCGCGGCGAACGCACCCAGCGGCGGGCGGTCGAGCAGGCCGACCACGTCGAGGGCGTTGCCGATCTGCTCGTCGCCGCGGCTGCTCATGAAGTCGCCGACCATGGCCAGCAGGTCCGGCTTGAGCGCGTTGACGCGGCGCATGGCCGCGCGAATGTAATCGTCGTCAACGACGGCCCCGACGTGCAGATCGGCGATGAGTCCGAGCGTTCGCCCGGCCAGTTCCTCCGGCAGGTTCGCGATCGGCAGGTCCCGCCGGACGACCTGTATCCAGTGCGGCTCGATGCGCCAGGAGTAAAGCCCGCCGCCGACAACGACCGCCGCTGTCGTCCGCAGCGTCCACTTCAGGAACCGCCGGCGCGAGCAATGCCCCTTGTTCGCCGCGGGCGTTCCGTCCTGCGGCGTCGGTTCGGTGGGGCCGGTTGTTTCTTCCGAGTTCACGCGCGTCAGTCCTTGTCAGACTCGCCGTCCGTCGACGAAGACCGCCATCGGACGATCCGCCGTTTCCAGCACGCCATCGAGAATGGCATCGGCGTCATCGCCGCCCGCGCCGATCGGCCACGCGACGATATCCGCTGCCGCCCCCGCAACCAGCATTCCGGCCTCCCGCTGTCGTGCATTACGTGTCGCCATCGCGAGCAGTTCGCCGGCGCGCACTTCCGGGAACCGCTCGTGAAGAAACCGCAGTTCCCCCAGCACCGACAAATCCGGCGAGGAGGCCAGCGAGTCGGTCCCGACGGCGACATTGACTCCCGCCGCCGCCAGTCGCCGCCACGGGTGGTCGCGATGCCCGAAGAGCTCCGCCGTCCGCGGGCAATACACCACGGTCGCTCGCCCGCTGGCCAGCCGCTCCAGGTCGCCGGGCGCCAGGTAGTTCACGTGCGCCAGCAGCGTCCGCGGATAGTCGAGCAGCCCCAGCCGGGCCGCGTATTCAACCGGCGAGCAGCCGGGAATGGTCACGTCGGCTGCGGCCCCGAGCCGCTCAAGCAGATCGCGCCAGGGTCCGCCGCCGGACAGGCAGAACTCGACCTCCTCGCGCGTCTCCGACAGGTGCGTCATCAGCGGAAGATCGTTGGCGACCGCAGCCGCGAGGCAGCGGGCATACAGCGACGCGCCGGCGGAGTAGGGGGCGTGGGGGGAAGTGCCGAGTGCCGAGTGTCCAGTGCCGAGTGAGGAAAAGGCGGACCACGACTGTTCGCCGCGTTCGCCGAACCCGACCAACTCCGCCAGCGCGATCCGGCGGATCGGGATGGCCGCCACCGCGTCGAACACCTCACGCCAGGCGATCGACGCCGGGGTGACGTCCACCACGGTCGTTACGCCGCACGCCAGCGATTCGCGGGCGCCATCCGCGGCTGCGGCGGCCACGTCCCGCGCGGGGCGAATCAGACGCTCCGCCATGATTGGCTTGACCCACTCGTGCAGCGGCCGGCCGGCCAGGCTGTCGCGATGTCCGCGCCAGTAGCTCATGTCCAGGTGTGCGTGGGCGTTGACCAGCCCGGGCGTAAGCACCGCATTCGGCAGGACGGTCAGGGAATCGCCGGGCTGGAGAATGTCGTCCCGCAGGCCGACGGCTGTAATTCGCCCGTCGCCCCCGACGCGAACCCCGCCGTTGCGGATCGCCCGCGGCGTGTCGCTATCCATCGCGATCAGCCAATCGGCGGCGATAACCTGCGGGTGCGTCTCGGCGGTTGCCATGCGTGTGAAGTATAACGCAAAAAGCAGTCAGCGATCAGCATTCAGCGGTCAGCTACAAGTTGCGAACCGTCCGCCGTAAGTTGAAAGCTGACCGCTGATCGCTGAAAGCTTTCCCTCAACGATTTCCCCGGAGGTGTCCGATAATATCCGGGGGATTGACACAGGCTGAGGTCGCATGTTCTACGTCGCGCTCACATTCTGGCTGCTCGTCGCGCTGCTTGAGGCGTTCGCCATCTTCAAGCTGTGGGAGGGGATCGTTCGACCTCGGTGGATCAATCTCGTGCTGCTGCCGGGCACGATCGTGTCCGAGACGGCCCATTTCCTGGCGGCGCTGCTGACCGGGGCGCCGGTCCGCGAAGCCAAGCTCGTCAGCGACGAGTCGGTCGGCGAAGGGCAGCCGGAGAAATCCACCGGCGTCCCGGTGCTCAGCCCCCTGCTGCTGGCGCTGTTGCCGATTCTGGCGGGGCTGACGGTGATCCTGCTGCTCTATTGTCATTTCGACGACAGCCTGGTCAACAAGTTCGCCATCAGCACGCAGGTCGCAGCGGGCGGCACGCCGTTGCCGTTCGACCCGGCTGAGTTGCCCCGGTCGATCTCGTGGCACTTGGGCGAGTGGTTCCGAGCGGGCAAGACACTGCTCACTTTATCGGAACATCTCATCCGCGCCCTGCCGTTTCAGGACTTCAGGCACACCTGGAAGGCCTGGGTGTTCCTCTACCTCACTGGCTGCCTGGCGATCCGCATGGTCCCTCTCCGCGGCAATCTCCGTAGCGGCATGGCGGCGATGGTTCTTATCGGCGGGCTGGCGGCGGGCCTCGGCTGGCTGTTGCCCAACGGCGTCGACGCCTCCCTGCATACGCGATGGCCGCT
>JAQTVL010000201.1 GCA_028706835.1 Phycisphaerae bacterium
GACGATGTTCTGGCCCGCGTGGGTGATCGTCAGGACGGCGGCGGTGATGGCGGCCTGACCCGATGCGAACGCCAGTCCGGCGGCCCCGCCGTCGAGCGCGGCCAGGCGCTTCTCCAACACGTCGTTGGTCGGGTTCATCAGGCGGGAATAGATGTTGCCGAATTCCTTGAGCGCGAACAGGTTGGCTGCGTGGTCCGTGTCGTGGAACACGTAGGACGCGGTCGCGTAGATGGGCACCGCGCAGGCGGTGGTGGCCGGGTCGGGCTGCTGTCCGCCGTGCAGGGCGATGGTTCCGAGGCCGGGGGTCTGGTTGGACATGGGCGAATCTCCTTACGGTGTTGAATGCCTGGTCAAGAGCAATAATCGCGGACCTTTTTACCTGGTCCTGCGGCTAAACAATCCGTCTCACGCGACAATGTCCGCGAACAGCGGCGATGACAGGTATCGCTCGCCGAAGCTCGGCAGGATCGCCACGATCACCTTGCCGGCACAGTCCGGCCGGGCGGCCACCTGGGCGGCGGCCGCCAACGCGGCGCCGCTGGAAATGCCGACGAACAGGCCCTCGGCCTTGGCCGCCCGCCTCGCCCAGTCGATCGCCTCGTCGTGGTCGATGGCGATCACCTCATCGACCACCTTCAGGTTGAGCACCTTCGGCACGAAACCCGCGCCGATGCCCTGTATCTTGTGCGGCCCCGGCACCAGTTTCTGGCCCGCCAGCGTCTGTGTCAGCACGGGGCTCTGCTTCGGCTCGACCGCGATGGCCTTGAAACTGGGGCGCCGGCTCTTGAGCACCTCGGCGACGCCGGTGATCGTGCCGCCGGTGCCGACGCCGGCGATGAAGAAATCCACCTGGCCCTTTGTGTCCGCCCAGATTTCCTCGGCCGTGGTGCGGCGGTGGACTTCCGGGTTGGCTGGGTTGTCGAACTGCTGCGGGATGAACACGTTCTTGTCGGCGGCGGCGAACTGCTCGGCTCGCCGAATCGCGCCGGGCATGCCCTCGGCTGCCGGGGTGAGTTCCAGTTCCGCGCCGAGCGCCTTGAGCACCTTCCGCCGCTCGATGCTCATCGAGTCCGGCATGGTCAGCAGCAGCCGATAGCCGCGGGTCGCCGCCACGAACGCCAGGGCGATGCCCGTGTTCCCGCTGGTCGGCTCGACGCTGAGGGTCTTCTCGTTGATCCGCCCCGCTCGCTCGGCCGCCTCGATCATCGCCAGCCCGATGCGGTCCTTGACCGACGCGAGGGGATTGTGGCCTTCCAACTTGGCCAACACCGTCGCTTGCGAGCGGATGATCTTGCGGACTGCCACCAGGGGCGTGTGGCCGATGGTGTCGATGACCGTCGGGTAGGAACTCATGACCGCTTCCTTTCGTTGATATATACGCCCATGTCAGTCGTGATTGATCCCAACAGACAAAGCCCTATATCCCGTCGCCGGCAATGAACTCGCGGGGCTTGAACACTTCGCGCCGCGTCACCGGCTCGCCCGCATACACCGTCGCCAGCGTGCTTCGTTCCGTCAGCCAGGCCACCTGGTTGCGGATGTCCAGCATCAGCCGGCGGAATCGGCAGACCGCCTCCTGGCTGCACCGCTCGTAATGGGTCGCGGAGACGCAACCGATCGGGGCCAATTGGCCGTCGAAGTGCCGGATGATCGCCCCGATGGCGATCTTTTCGGGCTTCCGGGCCAGCACGTAGCCGCCCAGCTTTCCCGGCACGCTGCTGACCCAGCCCTGCGACTTTAGCTCCAGCATGATATGCTCGAGAAATCGCTTCGGCGCGTCATTTCGCCGGGCAAGTTCGCGGATGGGGATCGGCCCCCTGCCGGAATGCTCGACGAGGGTGAACAGCACCCGCAAGGCGTAATCGGCTTTCTTGGACAGCTTCATGGCGATCCCGTAAATACGACCCACTAAGACGTTATTTAGCGTACGTAATGGCGGGAGTCAAGGAAAATATTGCGGAAATGGCTGGGATGGGAAATGAACGATCTACGCTCTGCGGGGTCGACCAGGTGCATGCGTCCGACGAATGGCTCGCCCGACCAGGCCCAGGCCGCCCAGTGCGAGCAAGGCCATCGTGGCCGGTTCGGGCGTGACAACGTAGCGTGCCAAGTCCGGCACGAGCAGGTTGGCGACGGGCGAGCCAAGTCCGCCGACCATGTCGTAGCCGACGCCGGGGGATCGGTAGATGGTGGTGATGTGGGTGAAGAAGTTCGTGGCGTAGACGTCGCCGGAGGTAATGTCGTAGAAATCCTCCGTGGGCAGGGAGTAGAGGGCCGGCAGCGTTTCCGTGGCGCCGTCGAGGGAGCCCAGCCCCTCGGAGTCACGAAGTTGGTTGGCGATGGCAATCAGCCCGGCCCATGCGGGGGCGCCCAAGCTCGTGCCGCCCGAGGTCAGCCACCCGGTGACGCCTGGGGAGTATGTGAAGCTGATGTAGACGTCCATGCCTGGATTCGAGCCGTCGGCCACGAAGGCGACATCCGGGGTTCCGCGCTTCGTGCCGCCAGCCAGAGCGGGCAGGCCCTGTTGATACGCCGGTATTGGCTCGCTGGCGCTTAGCCCGCCGCCGCTGACCGACCAGCCGATTTCGCTGAGGCGGTGGTTGCCGGCGTCCAGCGAGAGCGTTGTGCCGCCGACCGACAGCACCGTTGGGGACGTGGAGGGCCAATTGGGGGAGATCATGTCGCCGGAGGCGGCCACGAACGTGACGCCCTGATGGCTGGCGGGGGTGGTGAAGTTGGCGTCCAGGTCATGGTGCTCGTTGTTGGCATTCGAGGCGTCGTATCCGAAGCTGACCGATACGACCGAGACGCCGGGCAGGCCGCGCACGACTCCGACCGCCTTGGGGATCGCCAGGGCGCCGGAGCCGTTGACGGGGTCTTTCCAGATGCCGCCATCCCCCGGCACCTCGTAGACCACGATGTTGGCCTTGGGGGCCATGGCGTGCGCCCACTGAACGTCGAGGGCCTGCTCCAGGGCTGTGCCAGGGGCGAAGTCGGTGATGCTGGCGGGATTGGTGACGATGGCGCCATTGTAATACTGGGTGAACGTCGGCCCGCCGGGGGTGTTGAACGGAGGCAGGCCGAAATAGCTGCTGAAATAGTTGGCGTCGCTCAGAGAAGTGGGGCTGTGCCTGGCGGCCAGGATGGCAATCGTCTGCCCGCTGCCGTCGCCGGCCACGGCGCCGCCCAGCCCGCCGAGGATCGCATCCACCCCGTAGGCATGCCGGATCTGCACGGGGCTCAGGCCGGTGGGCACGGGGTCGGCCTGAAGGGGGATCGAAATTGCCAGAACGGCACATACGGCCAATACACGGATAACGACGGTCCTCATGAATACCCTCCATGGACGACGACTGCGGTGTCGCCGGCGGCCTCGGTATTGGATCGGCTGCTGGAAACCGACCCATGTAGGCGTCTGGTCCGTTATTTGCATATGCAAACGGTATGCCACCTGCTGCATCCGCGTTCGGAAGGCCGAAAAACCGGGAACCTGCGCCGAACGCGAAGGTCTAGCAGGATAATAGTGAGCGCAAATTGAGGTCAACATGACTACAATGAAGGGCAAGATGGCTGCCGGATCTCGAAAGGCCGCACTGGTCGCCGCCGTCGCCGCTGACGATGTCGAGGCGGCGCGCAAGCTCGTCGCCCCGATGACCGGCGATCGCCCTGAGGCGATCGCAGGCAGGGCTATCCTGGCCGCGATGGACTGCGCTCGGGGCCAACTGGCTGAGCGCGAGGCTTACTCGCATATCCGCGGCGCGATCGAGTCGCCGGCGGAGGCCGAGCTCTACTCGGCTGTCCTGCTCACGGCGTTGCCGGCGTTGACCAACATGCATCGCCTGGCTGAGGCCGCCAAGGTCGATCGAATCCTCAAGGACCTTGGAGCGAAGACTGACCACACAGACCTGAAAGCGCGGATGCTGGTGGCGCGTGCCATGTACGGTGCCAGCCAGGTGTCCTGGCGCGGCGACACGTCGCTGCTGGACGAGGCGCTGGCGCTGAAACCCACCGTCGGCTCGCCCGCGTGGTATTCGGTCAAGTTGGCGCGGGCCTATCTGTATTCGGTCAGCCGGCAATATGCGGCGGCCCAGCGCGACCTTGACGACGTCGCCCGCCAGGGCGGGCACGCGGACCGCGTGGCGAATCTGCGGGCGATCCTGTTCTCCCAGCTCGGGCGGACTGACGACGCCCTGGCCCAACTCGACCAGATGCACACGAGCCACAAGGCGCGGGCGATGTGGGCGCGGCACTTGCGGGTCGAATTGCTGCTGGCGGGGGGCCGGTTCGACGAGGCCCGGCGCGAGCTTGCGTCGATCGCCGAAACGCCGTCGCCGCTGCCGCCGGCGGCGCTGCAAGCCCTGCTCGCGGTCGAGGCGTTGGCCAAGCGCGACATGGACACCGCCCGGCAGCACTGCCGCCGGTTGCTCGCCGACGCAGATTCCATCCACCCCTGCGGCAGCGAGGAGGGGCTGCGGCTCTGGGCGGGCGTGGAACTGGCGGACGGCAAGGCGCAGGCGGCCCGCCGGCTGCTCACGCGGGTCGATCCGGACGAAACGGCGATGGGTTTCGAGATGGCCTGGGCCCGGCTGTACCTGCTGCTCGGCGACGAGCAGCGGGCGGCGCGGCATTTCCGCAGGCTGCTGGATGTGAAAGTGCCCGAACTCATCGAGCGTCACCTCCGCTATGCGTGGGAACTATCCGCCGGTTCGCTCGCCCGCCTGTGGCGGCTTGCGGGGCAGGGGGCTGCAACAGGTGCGGGCGCCCCGGCCCAGCCGGCGAGCCCGCGCGAACCGGCGGTTGCTTGCCCGGCGATGCAACTGGTCGGCAGATCGGTCCCGATGCAGGAAATCCGCCGGCGGGTCGAGCAGTACGGCCCGCTGGACTCGCCCGTGCTGATCACCGGCGAGACAGGCACGGGCAAGGAGGTGGTGGCCCGGCTGCTGCACCAGGGGAGCCCGCGAGCGAGCCAGCCGTTTCTGCCGATCAACTGCGGGGCGCTGACCGAGAGCCTGATCGAGTCGGAGCTGTTCGGCCATGTCCGCGGGTCGTTCACTGGGGCGGTGCGGGACCACGTCGGGCTGCTGGCGGCGGCGGGCGGCGGGACAGTGTTCCTCGACGAGATCAACTCGATGCCGCCGCGGTTGCAGGCGGTCATGCTCCGCGTGCTCGAAAGCGGCGAGGTCCGCCCGGTGGGCGGCACGAAGGTTCAGCCGATTTCCGCCCGCATCATCGCGGCCGCCAACCAGCCGCTCGAAGACGCGGTCGATGCCAAGACGTTCCGCATGGACCTGTATTTCCGCCTGGCCCGGCTGCACATCGACATCCCGCCGCTGCGCCAGCGTCGCGAGGACATCGCCGACCTGGCCCGGGTGTTCCTGCGGGAACTCTACGGCGAATTCGAGGTGGCGGTGGCGGACAGCCTGCTTGACGCGCTGCGATCGCAGGATTGGCCGGGCAACGTCCGCCAGCTTCGCCACGAGATCGAGCGGCTGGTGCTGCTGGCCGGCGAGGCCAAGGTGCTCGACGCCGACCTGCTCGCCAGCAGCCAGCGAACGGCTCGCCCGGTGGGCGTCGAGTCGGGCAACGGCAACGGCAACGGTAACGGTAACGGTAACGGCCGGCGGGGCCGCAATTGGCCGGTGTTCGACGACATCCGCCAGACGTTCCGCCGGCGCGAGAAGTTGCGGGAGCTGTTTGAGCAGTATAGCCAGATGGCGCGAGCGGACGTGATCGAGATATTCCGCTGCGCCCCGAACACCGCGACGACGGACCTGAAGAGCCTGGAGGCGGAGGGCTTCATCCGCCGCGTGAACACGTCGTCCAACCCGCGGACATCCTACTTCGTCCGCAACAACGGGCATTGAGCGGCGCGCCGATCTGGCGCGACCCACACGCACACCGCGGTTCTCTCCGCGCAGTTCGACTGCTATGATGCTTCTGTTGCATCGTGTCGCGAGAGGAGTCGGGTGCGGCAAGATTTGGTGGCATGCTTGCCAATCCATCTTTTCGTGGAGTGCGGTAGCGCAGCTACCGCTTTGGGCCGTGCAGCGTCGCGCCTGCCCTCCACAGCGGTAGCTGCGCTACCGCACTCCACAAACGGCGAAGAATTTTCTTGCCACACCCAGAGGAGTCTTGCATGCCCGCTCATCGTGATCGCGCCTTCCGCGTTCGGTTCGTGGTGGAGCAGCCGGGCCGGGAGATCGACGTTGTCGTGCAGCCCGACGACCCGCTGGACGGCAACGACGGCGAACCGGGGAGCCTGCTCCAGATCGCCCTGTCGGCGGACGTGCCCATCGACCACGCCTGCGGCGGCGTCGGGGCCTGCGGCACCTGTCACGTGATCGTCCTCGAAGGCGAAGCCGGCCTCGCGCCGCCGGACGCGACGGAAGAGGACCAACTCGACAACGTGATGGGCCTGACGCGGACCTCCCGGCTGGCCTGCCGGGCGGTCGCGACCGGGGCGGCGGATGTCGTGGTCCGCGTGCCGTCGTGGAACCGGAACGCGGCGAAGGAAGGATGAGAGCAACGGACGAGGGGGCGAGTGGGAGAGGGGGCGACGGGGAGACGGGGGCCGCCGAGCGCGGACCTTCGGTCCTGCGGCTAAACGTTTCGACGCAGGACCGGAGGTCCGCGATCAGCGATCCGCGAAACATTGCGCCCCCGCCAGGACAATCGCCGGGTATATTGTTAGGTCGTGCTGTATCCCCCGCGATTCTCCCTCAACGGAGTGCCTGACCGTGCGGTTTCACTGGTTCCTCTCGTCGCGGACGAAAGACGGCAAGCCTCGCCGGCTGCGGATACTCAAGGCCCTGGGCGACACCTGGCACGCCTCGCCGGTGCGGCGCACCATCCAGGCGATGGCGCTGCTGGTCTTCCTGGGGCTGTTCTTCTACGCCGCCTGGCCGACGGCCAGCGGGGACTTCGCCGCGGCCCGCGACCATCGCGAGAAGATCGACATCGAAACATTCCTGGCGCTCGATCCGCTGGTCAGCGTAAGTTCCGCGATTGCCAGCCGGGCGTGGGTGTGGTCGCTCAAGTTCGCCGCTGTCCTCCTGGCCCTGTCGCTGGTCGCGCCGCGGATGTTCTGCGGCTACCTGTGCCCCATGGGCACGATCATCGACCTGTTCGACTGGTCCGTGACAACGCGGGTGAAGCGGTTCCGCGTGCTGCGGGCCGGGTGGTGGCGAAACCTGCGGTTCTACCTGCTGGCGACGGTGCTGGCGGGCGCGATCGGCGGGATCATGCTCAGCGGATTCATCTCGGCTATTCCCGTGGTGACGCGCGGCTTCCAGTTCATCGCCTCGCCGCTGCAACTGAAGCTGCTGCACCGGGCGGCGCCGCCGATCACCGCCGGGCAGATCGTCTCGATCGGGCTGTTCGCGCTGGTGCTGCTGCTGGGCTTCATGCGGCCACGGTTCTGGTGCCGGCACGTCTGCCCGAGCGGGGCGTTGTTCTCGGTGTTCAGCTTCTTCAGGCTGACGGAGCGCAAGGTGAGCAGCGACTGCATCCAGTGCGGGCGCTGCCACCGGGTGTGCAGCTTCGGGGCGATCAACGACGACTACTCGACGCATACCGCGAACTGCACGTTCTGCCAGACCTGCGGCGGGGTGTGCCCGGTGGGGGCGATCGGATTCACGCATCGGTTGGCGGGGGATTCCAGGCAGGAAGAGCCCGCAGCGATCGCGCCCCCGACGGATGTCTCGCGCCGCGGGTTTATGATCGGGGTGGCGGTCGGGGCGGTCGGCGGCGGGTTGGCGGCGTCAGGGCTCAGGCCGACGCGGGCGAAACTGACGCCCGTGCTCCGCCCGCCGG
>JAQTVL010000202.1 GCA_028706835.1 Phycisphaerae bacterium
TGGGCATGCCGGCCGCGGACCTGGAGGCGGCCGGCCGGGCTCGCTGCATCCGCGACGGCGACCGCTACGACGCCTACAGCATCTACGCCGCGACCAAGATCGCCGCCGAGCAACTCGGGCGATACTTCCGCGAACATCACGGCCTGAGCCTGACGATGCTGCGCCCGGGCTGGTTCCCGCCGCCCGGCCGGCTGGCGGACCACGAGTTCGTCTACCGCACGCTCGGCCATTGCCTGTGGGTCGGCGACACGATCCGCGCGGTGCTGGCGGCGATGGACAACCCGGCGCAAGGCGAGTTCCTGATCCACGCGGCGGTCCCGTTCGTCGAGGCCGACGCGGTCGGCCTGATGCGCGACCCGGCCGGCGTGCTTCGCCGCTATTGGCCCGACGAGATAGAATGGTGGCAGAGCCAGGGGCTGCCGATTGCGCCGGTGCGATGGTGGGCGGATATATCGCCGGCCCGCGAGCGGCTGGGCTTCGAGCCGGAGTTGAACTTCCCGCAGGCGGTGGCCCGCATGCGCGAAGGCAAAGGCCCCTGGCCGACCGCGGGGATGCAGATCGCCCAGCGATGAGCCGAGTTCACGCGGAAAGGGCATCGATGGTCCGAGAATCGTATCCGTACTATCTGGCCAACCGAGCCGTCGCCGCCAATCGCGACCTGGCGGTCGAGGACAAGTTCACCGGCCGAGTGGCGACGCACGTGGCGCTGGCCGGCCCGGCGGTGCTGGAGGCGGCCATCGCGGCAGCCGCCGCGGCGGCTGGGCCCATGCGGCAACTGCCGGCGTTCAGGCGACAGGCGGTGCTCGAGCATTGCGTCCGGCGGTTTCGTGAGCGGGCGGACGAGTTGGCTGAGGCGCTGTGCGTCGAGGCGGGCAAGCCGATCAAAGACAGCCGGGTCGAAGTGGCCCGCCTGATCGACACGTTCCGCGTGGCGGCTGAGGAGTCGGTGCGAATCTACGGCGAGGTATTGCCGCTGGACATCGGCCCGCGGTCGGCCGGGTATATCGGCATGTGGAAGCGCGTGCCGATCGGGCCGTGCGCATTCATCACGCCCTTCAATTTTCCGCTGAACCTGGCGGCCCACAAGATCGCGCCGGCGCTCGCGGTCGGATGCCCATTCGTGCTCAAGCCGGCCAGCGCCACGCCGGTCGGGGCGCTGCTGATCGGCGAAGTGCTGGCCGAGACCGATCTGCCCGCCGGGGCGTTCTCGATCCTGCCCTGTCGCTCAGCCGACGTCGGCGCCCTGGTCTCCGATGATCGGCTCGCGCTGCTCAGTTTCACCGGCTCGCCGGCGGTCGGCTGGGACCTCAAGGCCCGGGCCGGGCGGAAGCGCGTCCTGTTGGAGCTTGGCGGGAACGCGGCTGTGATCGTCGATCGCGACAGCGACCTGGACGACGCGGCTGCGCGGATCGTCTTCGGGGCGTTCTACCAGTCGGGGCAGAGCTGCATCAGCGTGCAGCGAATCCTGGCCCATCGCGAAATCTACGCGGCGCTGCGCGACAAGTTGGTCGCCGCCGTCGGCAAACTCAAGATCGGCGACCCGAAGGACGAGCAGACGTTCATCGGCCCGATGATCAGCGATGAGGCCGCTGAGCGGGTGGAGTCGTGGGTGGCGTCGGCCGCCGGCCGCGGCGCGACGGTGCTGTGCGGCGGCAGTCGCGCCGGCCGGATGATCGCCCCCACGCTGCTGGAGAACGTCCCGGCGGACGAGCCGGTCAATTGCCAGGAGGTGTTCGGCCCGGTGGCGATCCTCGCCCCGTTCGATGATTTCGACGCGGCGCTGGCGGAGGTGAACCGCACGCGGTTCGGCCTGCAAGCCGGCGTCTTCACGCGCGACCTGTATAAGGCCCAGCGGGCGTGGGACGTGCTGGAGGTCGGCGGCGTGATCATCGGCGACGTGCCGAGCTGGCGCGTGGACCACATGCCCTACGGCGGCGTGAAGGAAAGCGGCCTCGGCCGGGAGGGCATCCGGTTCTCGATGGAGGAGATGACCGAAATCCGGCTGATGGCGATCCGCACGCCGCCAGAGAAGGGGGAAATGCAAAGTGCAAAATGAAAAGTGCAAAATGGAAAATGGGCGGAGATGTACACGCGTTGTTCATTTGCCATTTTGCATTGTGCACTTTGCATTTTGCATTTCCATCGCGGCCGCGGGCCCCACGAGCAAGCCCGACGTTGCTCCCACCGACCTGTCACTCAAGAAGCTGACCGTCCTCACCTACAACATAAACGGCGGCATGCCGGAGGCCGCCAAGACGCTTCGCACGATCGAGACGGCCGACGCCGACATCGTTTGCCTCCAGGAGACCAACGCCCAGTGGGAGCCGGTGCTGCGGGCCAGGCTGGGGCGACGATATCCGCACGCCGTGTTCCGCGACGCCGGCATCGTCAGCGGCCTGGCGGTGATGAGCAAGTTCCCGATCAAGCTGAAGGCGTTCGACAAGCCGGCCGGCTCGTGGGGGCCGTTCATGTTCATCGAGTCGCAGACGCCGCTCGGGCCGGTGCAGTTGCTCAACGTCCACCTGTCGCCCGCGATCACGCGCGAGGGCAAGATTCCGCTGGCGCTGGTGGTGGAGCTGCCGGAGATTCACCGCAAGGAGATGGCAGCTGCGTTCGCGAAGATCAAGCCCGGCGACGGCCCGTTGATCGTGCTCGGCGACTTCAACGAGTTCGACGGCATCGGCGCCGCCGCATGGCTGCACAACGAGCAGAGGATGATCGACGCCCTACCGCAGTTCGACGAGAAATCCCCGACGTGGCAATGGATCCAGAAGTCGGGCCCCGTGACCGCGAGGCTGGACCACATCGCCTATCGCGGCCTGGGGTGCAAGTCCGCGGCGATCGTCGAAGGCTGGTCGTCGGACCACCGCCCGGTGGTGGCGACGTTCGTCGCGAAGCCGTCCACGACGCAGGGGGAGAAGGCGACGCCCTAGTACTCTGTCAGCCGTCATTTGATGGGTGCCATGGCTGGAACGCCGTCCGGCCGTTTTGGACGGCGGGCCAGCCATGCTCTCGCGGGCCAGACATGCCTGCGACAAAACAGCCGTCGCAGGCATGGCACCCAATCCATCAATTCATGGCTGACGGAGCACTAGGCTTTCACACCACTCGAATCCTTACTGCCCGCTCATCCAGTTTCCCGCCGCTCAGGGACACGCGCAGGAATCCCGTTGCGGCGCCGATCGTGCTGGTGTGCGCGGGGATGTTGTAGGAGTTCCACGGCAGGTGAGGCCAACGGAACTTCGCGCCGCCGGGGGTTTCGATTCGGACGCCCGGGATCGGTTCGAACCAGCGCTTCACCGGCCAGGTGTCCGGGTCGGTCGCGTCTTTGCTCAGCTTGATCGGCCGGCCGTCGATGCGGACGCCGCCCACGCCGACGGGTATCTGAAGGTTGAGCGTGTCTTCCTGGTAGCCGAACGTGGTCATGGCCCCGGCGTGCAGCTCGAGCAGTTTCGGCGAGCGGATCACCGCCCGCAATTGCGTCTGAGCCGCGCCGTAGTCAAGATCGAGTTTCCCTTCCCCCGCCGCCACGCGCACCCGCCCGCCGACTGGTGGGAAGTAGTGCGAGTATCCCGACTCCGCCAGGTCGAACGTCGCCGTGTCGACGCGGTTCTTGTCATTGCCGCCGCCGATGACCAGGCCAAACCGGTCGCTGAACACACTGATGTTCTGCGTGCGCTCCAGGATGAACGGATTGCCCGGGCTGCCCCACCCGTGATAGCCGGACAGCGCCACCGTCCAGCCGTCGCGGCGGACGATGCCCGCGGCGTCGCGGTCGAAGCGGTCGACGTAGGCGGCGCGATCGGTCGGCAGGCGACGTGCCGTCGGGCCGTCGCGGTACACCAGCGCGGCGAGCGCGATTATCGCGGCCCCCGACAATGGCACTTGGTCCGGGTGCTGCTCCACGCGGTCGAGGAACTGCGGCATGATGCGTTGGGCGAGCCGTCGGCCGAGGGGCGTCAGGCCGAACGCAGCGTCGAAGGCGCCGGCGCGCCCGCCGACCGTGCCGATATGCGCATGAAGCCGGTTGCGCTGGTCGAGCGTTTCGATGGGCGTGAGGTCGGGGTAGAGCGCGCGGGCGGCGAACTCGACGCCGCGCTCGATGTACGGCAGCACAAACCGATCGCCGCTGGCCGCGAAATAGAGGCACAGCCCGAACACGCTCGGGCGATGGTAGCCCACCGCCGGGCCGGAATGCTCTGGGAAGTAGCCGTCCGCCGCCTGGAGATCGCACATCTTCCGCAGCGCCTGCTGCGCGACGCGGCGATAACGGGCCTGGCCGAGCAGCCGCCCGATCCGCCACAGCGACGACGCGATGATGAACAGGTGGTTCGGCCCGCAGCCGGTGTATGGCCCCGGCTTGCCCCAGGCGGCCCGTTTGCGGAGCAGGAACGATTCGCTGAGTCGGGCGACGGCGTCGGCGGCGCGGCGCCAGCGTGTCACCTGCCGCGCCGAGGCGCGCGGCGTCAACAGCTCGATCGTCGGCGCCAGATATGTCGCGTCGAAACTCGGCGGCATGACCGGTCTGGAGCAGTGTTTGATCATTTCCCCGGCGAAGGTATCCATCACCCGGCAGGCGAAATCGCCGAGCAGGTCGCTGCCGGCCAGCGGCTCTGCCTGCCAGTGTGGGCTGGCGGCCATCGCCGCGGTGAACGCCAGGCCTCGCTCCATCCAGCCGGGCTCCGCCTTGAGCTTCTCCTCGGCGAAGTCGGAAACCTTCACGCCGCGGCCGGTCGATTTGAGCAAGCGCTGCTGTGCGAACCGGCGGAGGAACTGCATCTGCTGTCTGCGAACGTTTGTCATTGTGGCCTCAACAAAGAATGACCCCGTCCGGTCGTCGAAAGAAACTCCGCGATGGCCAGGGCGACCGTCTTCACCCCGAGCACCAGCCGATCGATCTCGGCGTATTCGACCGCGGCGTGGGCCACGCCTTCGCTGGCGGAGCCGAAGCCCACCGTCGGCATTCGGCCGAGCTCGGTCAGGTGGCAGGCATCGGACCAGGCCATCATGTGCAGGAAGTGGTCCGCCTGTCCGCCGGCCTGGCGGAGCGATTCGTTGACGATCCGCACGATCGGCTCGTCGCGGGGCGTGGCGTAGGGATACAGGTCCTTCACCCAGTTAACGACCGGCCCGTGGCTAGCCAGCCAGGGGTCGCGGATAGTGGCGTCGGTGAGCACGCGCTCGATGTGCTCGCGGAGCAGCGGCGCGCCCCAGATTCCTCGCTCGCGCCGCCCGGCCTGGGCCTCGGCGACCGAATAGATCATGTTGTATGCGATTCGGGCCTCAGCCGGCACGACCGCGGGGATCGTGCCCGCGTGGAACACGCCGAGGTTCACCGCCATCGGCGGCGTGCGCGACTCGCGCTCCGCCTTGATCGTGTCCATCGCGTCCGCGAGCAGCCGGGCCTTGTCGATCGCGTTCACCGCGCCGGTCGCGGCATGGCCGCCCCGGCCGGGCACGATCAGTTCGAGGGTGAGCACGCCGTTGCAGCCGACGATCGGCACGCTGCCGATGCCGTCGAGGCAGATCGCGGCGTCGCCGCGATAGCCGGCCAGGCAGCAGGCGACCGTGCCCGCCCCGCCGCCGTTGCACTCCTCGTCGACAACCGACTCGAAGACGATCTTCCCGCTCAGCGGCACGCCCGCCTGCCGGAGCGCCCGCACGGCGAACAGCCCGACGGCCAGGTTGCCCTTGCTGTCGGACGACCCGCGGCCCCAGATCTTGCCGTCACGGACCTCGCCGGAGAAGGGATCGATCTCCATGCCCGCCGCGCCGACGGTGTCCATGTGGCAGTTCAGGACGAGCGTTCGCCCGCCCGCTCCGAGCGCGAGTTCGCCGACGAGGTTCGGGCGGTCTTTCCAACTGCGGCCGGCGGGGCCGATCATCTTTGCCTGCGCGTAGACGTCCGGCGGGGGCTCGAACATCCGCGTGGCGAAGCCGGCGGCCCGCAGCTTGTCGTCGAGATAGAGTTGGCCTGGCTTCTCGGAGGCGGCAGTGGAGTCGTCGCTGTAGGGGTTCACCGTGGAGATGCGGATCATCTCGCTGACCGTGCGGACCAGCGGGTCAGCCAGTTCATCGGCGGCGGCAAAGATTCTCTCGCGCGTCGCGGCGTCCATCGGCATAGCGTGTTCTCCACTGCGATGCCGACATTTCTAACAGATTCGACGCCGCGACACTAGTGCGGCTTGGCGGACTTAGTGCGGCAGGGGTGCGGCAAGAGTTGGTGGCATGCTTGCCAATCCGTCTTTTTGTGGAGTGCGGTAGCGCAGCTACCGCTTTGGGTTGTGCAAGGTCGTGCCTGCCCGCCAAAGCGGTAGCTGCGCTACCGCACTCCACAAACAGCGAAGAGTTATCCTTGCCACCGAAGCTGGCCACACCTCGTGGCGACGCTCACTTCGCCGCGTCGATCTTCGCCTGCTTCTCGGCGTCGGTCAGCTTGTCCCAAGCCTCCGGGCAGCCGCCGCAGCAGAAGCCGACCTTCTGGCCCTTCCACTCGCGGGTCGCGTCCGCGGCGATCGCGGCCGGGTCGAACGCGCCACCCATGATCGGGCACTTCGTGTTGCCAAAGCCCAGCGCGAAGGCGTCCGCCTGCCGAAGGTGCTCGCGAATCTCCTTGATCCTGGCGGCGGCGGCGTCCTTGTCGCCGGCTGCGACCGCCTTGTCCAGCGCGTCGAGGGCCTTGCCCGCCTCCGCCAGGTGGGCCGCGACGGTGGCGTTGGCATGATGGGCGTCATGCCCCGCGCCCGCCGCCGGCTGAGTCGTCGCTACCATATGGTGGGGCGAGTGGACAGGCGCATCGTGATGCTGGCCGCGCGCGACGCCAGCCAACACCCACAGGCCAAACGCCACCGCCAGCATCGCCAGAGACATCCATCGAGTAACATGCATCGGTCGCTCCTTCGAGAATGGAACCATCGCCCGCGGCTCACGCCGGAGCCGTTGTGTCAATCATAGGCACGCGGCTGTCAGATAAACGGGCGGCGCCGGCGGCGGGTTCCCGGAAAATCCCGCAGCCGGTAGACCTGATATCGGGCTGAACCAACCGGCGGGCAATTTTCTCGTTAGAATACTCCAATGATCGACCTTCGCCAGCGAGTCAGCCAGGAGTTGCTCCCGTTCGTCCGCCAGCCGGCACAGTATATCGGCGGCGAGGTCAACTCGTGCGTCCGCGACTGGGCGGGCGCCGACGTGCGGATCGCCCTGGCTTTCCCCGACACCTACGCGCTGGGCATGAGCCACCTCGGCAGCGCGATCCTCTACGCCATCGCCAACCGCACGCCCGGCGTCGCGTGCGAGCGCGTCTACTCGCCGTGGCTGGACGCCGAGCAGATCATGCGGTCCCGGTCGATCCCGCTGTTCACCTGGGAGTCCCGCCAGCCGGTCGCGTCGGCCGACATCGTCGCGATCACCCTTCAGTACGAGATGAACTTCACCAACGTGCTGAACCTGCTGGACCTGGCGGGCATCCCGCTGCATAGCGCCGATCGCCTCGCAAACAAAGAGGACAGTCCCCTGGTCATCGCCGGCGGCCCGCAGGCGGACAACCCCGAGCCGTTGGCGGACTTCATCGACCTGTTCGTCATCGGCGACGGCGAAGCGGCGTTCCCCGCGATCATCGACGCCTATCGCGACGCGAAGAAGCGAGGCATTTCGAAGCGCGAGTTCCTCATCGAGTTCGCCCGGGCACACGATTGGGCGTATGTCCCGTCGCTTTATGATGTCACCTACAACCCGGACGGCACAATCGCCGCCATTCAATCCGAAATCCGCAATCCGAAATCCGAAATGGTTGTTCGCTGCCGCA
>JAQTVL010000203.1 GCA_028706835.1 Phycisphaerae bacterium
CGACATACATTGAACAGAGGAGTCCCCGTCCGTGGTGTCTCGTCAATTGTGAACAGGGAACTTGTCGCCGCCACGCGAGTCCAATGGGTTCTGGGATCGAAACCTTCTGCACGAGGAAGCACTTCATGACGCGAACGACTCTCGCAATTGGAATTTGGCGCTTGGCACTTCTTGCGTTCCTGCCCGCCGTCGCATTGGCAAGCGAGGCGGCTCCCGACCCGACGCCATTGCTGTTCGATCGGGTGCAGAAGTTCCCCGCCGTCGTCATCGCCACGCTCGACGACGGCTTCGAGAAGAACTGCGAGCCGCAGCCGAGCACCAACTGCGTCTTCCTCGTCGTTAAGGTGGAGAAGGTCCTCAAGGCCGACAAGGACGGGATGGTCAAGGTCGGGCCGCTTCCGCTCAGCGTTCACGGCGAGTTGCCCAAGCTGCTGGCGGCCCGCGACAAGGCCGGCCCGCGGCGCTACCTGCTCGCCCTCAGCCTGAGCAAGACCTACGGCTACCTGGGCAGCGCGCACCTCTACGGCGACCTGGAGCGGTTCTTCCCGGCTGACGCCGCCATGGAGAAGGTGGTCGACGCCTTCGCCAAGGCCGACGACAAGCACGAGGCCACGCTGAAGGTCCTGGCTGGGCTGCTGGCCGACAGGACCATGACCGACGCCGCCGCCCGCCACGTCTACGAGCAACTGCGAAAGCTGATCGCGGTCGTGCCGTTCAAGTCGGCTGACGGCAAGGCGGTCAATATCGCCGAGATGCAGGCGTGCGCGGACTCAGCCGTCGCAGCGATCAAGGGCGGCAGGAACGTGCCGAGCGGTGCGGCGATGTTGACCTCGCTGCGCTGCCGCACCGACGCCGCCGACGTGAAGTTCGACAACGCCCCCCTGGCCGAGGCGATCCGCAAGTGGCTCGACGCGACCTCGACGGCCAAAGCCGACCCGGCCAGGCCGGACTGGCAGGCCGGTAACGACATGGCGTCCGCGATCGAGTTGCTCGTCAAGTTGGCCGATAAGTCCGCCAAGGGCGTGCTGGTGAAGATCGGCAAGGACAACCGCTGGGCGACGATCCGCCCGAAGGTCATCGCCGCCATCCGCGAGATCCACGGCCCCGAGGCCGAGGCGATCCTGAAGGACCTGCCCCAGCCGCCGCCGATCGGCCCGAGGATGATCCTGGACTGAGGACGCTCATGACTCTTGATCTTCAGCCGTTCGTCCGCTGGATCGTCGACCGCTTCGAGCCCGCCTGTCGCGTGGGGGGTATTGTCGGGCGGTACGCCCGCAAGCCCGGAGAAGAGACGCTCGGGCTCTATGGCGTGGCCGACGTGGCCTGCGTGCTCCACACCATCGGCGAACTGCACCCGAGCGACTCGGAACGCGCCGCCTGGCGTGAGAGCTTCTATGAGTTGTCCGATCCGCAGACCGGCTACATCATCGAGCGGCCGCCGAGGCATGGCCGACTGCACAACACCGCGTTCGCGTTGGGCGCGATGAACCTGCTGGGCATCCTTCCCCGGGCGCCGCTGGCGTTCGCCCGCGACTACGCGACCCAGGACGCACTGGCGGCGTTCCTCGCCAGGCTGGACTGGGCCGCCGGCGTCTACCGCGACAGCCACGACGGGGCCGGGCTTGCGTCGTGCATGGCGCTGGCGCCGGGCACAGTGGCGCCGCAGTGGTTCGGCTGGTATTTCAGCCTGGCCGACGCCCTGTTCGACCCCCGCAACGGCCTGATGGGCCGGGGCAAACCAGCCGGCGGCGACATCGACCAGATCGGCGGCACGTTTCACTACGCATTCGTCTACGAGCACTTCCGCCGGCGTATGCCGCATGGGCCGCAGCGCATCGACGCCGTGCTCGGCCTGCAACTGCCCGCCGGCGACTGGGACCCGCAAAACAATTCATGGCTCACCCTTGATGGCTTGTACCTCCTGACGCGGTCGGTGCGGCATTGTCATCATCGGCCCGACGACGTCCGCTCGGCTGTCCGCCGGATCGCCTCGACCTGTTACGAGCGGGTGATGGACAACGGCTGGCGGCAGCGCGAATTCGTGGAGCACACGGTGGGCGCGCACATGTTGACCGCCGCGGTGAGCATTCTCGCTGAGTGCCAGCAGTTCCTCAGCCTCGACGAGATCGCCACCGACTACCCGCTACAACTCGTCCTCGACCGCCGACCGTTCATCTGACCGCCGGCCTTGTTGCGCGATTGTTACATATCGGCGGGAACGTCGTGCCAGCGGCAGCGTCCAACCTCCCGGATTGGAACATTTTCCTTCTAAGGAGGCCTCGTCATGTCGCCAAGACTCGCTGTCGTCGTTGCGGCCGTTGCGCTGCTCGTGCTGCTCGAACCGCTGGCTGGATCGGAGCCGGCGGCGCCGCTGAGCGCCCTCGGCCGAATGCCCGTCAAGGAAGTGACCGTCTTCAAGGACGGCCACGCCTTCGTCATCCACGCCGGCTCGATGCCCGTCGATGCGTCCGGCAACGTCGTGCTGGACTACCTGCCGACGCCGGTGCTCGGCACGTTCTGGCCATACTCCACCGAGAAGAACGCCAGGCTCACCGCGGCCACCGCGGGCCAGCGGCGCGTCACGGTCGAACGCACCGCGATGACCATGCGCGAGCTGGTCGAGGCCAACGTCGGCCTGACCGCCACGTTCACGGAGGTCATCGCCTCCGGCAACACGGTGAACGTGAACAGCTACACCGGCCTGATCGTCGGCATCCCGACGCGCAGCGCCGCGGAACTGGAGGCGGTCGCCCTGCCGGGCACGGGCGCACTGCTGCCGCAGAAGAGCAACCTCGTGCTGGTCAAGACCGACAAGGAGATCGTCAAGGTCGTGAACCTGGACATGGTCCGCGACGTGTCGTTCAAGGGCGACCCGAAGCTCCCGCTCAGCCAGGAAGAGCTGCGGAATGTGCTGACCCTGAAGCTGGACTGGGCGAAGAAGCCGGCCAAGGAAGCCGAGATCGGGATGATGTACGTCCAGCGCGGGCTGCGCTGGATCCCCAGCTACAAGATCAACCTGGACGGCAAAGGCTCGGCCCAGGTGAAGCTGGAAGCCACGCTCATCAACGAGTTGACGGACCTGTCGGACGTGACAGCCAACCTGGTCATCGGCGTGCCGACGTTCGACTTCAAAGACACGGCGGACCCGATCAGCTTACAGGCGGCGATGGCGCAGTTGGGGCAGTACTTCCGCGAGGACTCCCGCAACCGGTATGCCATGTCCAACGCCCTGATGTCCCAATCATCGCGGATGACCGAGCGCGTGGCCGACCAGACCGGGCCGGCGCCCGGCGCCCAGCCCGCGCCGATGGACCTCGGGCCGGAAGTCGCCGGCTCGCAGAAGAACGAAGACCTGTTCGTGTTCACGGTGAACCACATCACGCTGAAAAAGGGCCAGCGGATGGTCCTGCCCGTGACCGAGTTCGTCCTGAAGTACAAAGACGTCTACAAGCTGGACATCCCCATCTCCCCGCCGCGCGACGTCTACCGCACGTTCGACAACAACCGCCAGGCCGAGATCGCCAAGCTAATGAACGCCCCGAAGGCGATGCACATCATCCGGCTGGCCAACGACAGCAAGTATCCGATGACGACCGCCCCGGCGTTGATAATGCGCGACGACAAGGTGCTGGCCCAGGGCATGGCCACCTACACCGGCGTCGGCGGGACGCTGAACCTCCCCGTGACGGCGGCGGTGGACATCCACCTCAAGCGGAGCGACAAGGAAGTCCGGCGGGTGCCGAACGCCGAGAACTGGGAAGGCCACGCCTACAACCGCATCGAGTTGGAGGGCACGATCACGTTGAGCAACCACCGCGGCACGCCGGTTGAGATCGAGGTCAGCCGGAGCATCGCGGGCATCGCGGACGAGGCCGGGCAGGACGGCAAGGCCGAAATGCTTTACGGCCTGGAGTCGCAGGACGCCGTCGCGTTCTCCGGCGTCGACTATTCGAGCTACTACCCGAGTTGGTGGTCCTGGTACGGCTGGCCTTACTGGTGGAACCACTTCAACGGCGTCGGCCAGTTCACCTGGTCGCCGAAGATCGAGCCAGGCAAGGGCGTGGAGCTGACCTACAAGTGGCATTACCTGTGGCGATAGCGGTCGATACCGGTTGGCGCCGTGCGTCGCCGCTCAGGGCGACGCCGGCGCCGGGCCGGTGGCGGGGTCGAAGAAATTCAGCAGCAGCGAGTAATACCAGGGCGACGAGTACGGCGCGAAACCGATGTGCCCGCCGCTCGGCAGGACGATCGCGGCCACGTTCGGGTTCGACAGGCCGGTCACGAAATCCGCCACCGCCTGCGCCGGCACGATCGGGTCGTCCGCGGCGTGGACCATCAGCACCGGCATCCGCGCCGACGCCAGCTTGCGATCGCACCGCTCGCCCTTGTAGCCCAACAGCCGGAGGTACCGCAGGCCATCCCGCACGGAGTCCGGGTAATCCAGCCGCTCGAAGTCGAACAGCTTCCGCAGGCTGCCCGTCTTCTCCGCATAGTTCTTGTCGATCTTGCGTTCGCGAACGGTGTCCTGAAGCCCCGCGAGCATCGGGTTGAAGAACCCCTGCCGCTCGATCTCCAACTCGTCGAGCAGGTCCTCGAAGTTCAGCACGGCCGAGAACGCGACGATGCCGGCCTGGTAATACGGCCCGCCCTCGACCGGGCGATGCCGCTTGGCCAACTCCGGCGAGATGCACGGATGGCCGCTCCGCCGGCCCTCGCGCCACGCGACCAGCAGCGCCTCGTTCGCGCTCCACGAGAAGCCCACCAGCCCGGTTCGGCGGACGTGCGGCTGGCGCTGGAGCCAGTCGGCCACACGCAGCAGGTCGTCGATCTCCAGGATGCCCCAGGTGTTCGGCACGTTCGGGTAGGCCTGGTCGGTCTGCCCCTGGCCTCGCAGTTCGAGCGTGAGCACGTGGAACCCGCTGTCGCGCAGCCCGCGGGCCAGGTCGCGCTGCCGCAGCACGACGTTCGTCCCGCGCAAGCCGGGTAACAGCACGATGCAGTCGGCGTCGCGC
Source organism: Phycisphaerae bacterium (assembly GCA_028706835.1). Taxonomy (GTDB): domain Bacteria; phylum Planctomycetota; class Phycisphaerae; order JAJVII01; family JAJVII01; genus STB-87. The sequence goes on from JAQTVL010000203.1 coordinate 5,013, forward strand.
ACCGCGCCGTCCGCCGACCGCGCCAGGCCGAACCGCCCAGCCAGTTTCACGTGGTCGTCGATCGGCACCCAGATGTCCTCGAAGCCGGGCCAGGGCGGCGCGGGGGTCCGCGTGTCGGCTGTGCTGATCGCCTGCGCCGAATACGCCAGTCCGAGGAAGTTGACCCAGATCGACTCCAGGCCCCAGGTGCGAATGTGGAAGTGTTTGACCATATCGACCGGCTGGCTGGTCGGACCGGTCATGTCGGCGGTAAGCATCGGCGAGAGGCCATATTTCGCCGCGGGCAGGAGCGGGGCGAGTTTTCGCTGGGCATTGACCAGCCACGGGCGGGCTGACCGCTGATGATCCAGCGGCGGGGGCACACGCACAATCCCGTCGCGCTGGAGCGGGAACGAGCGTTCCTGGAACGGACAGCCGGCGAGGATGGTGATACCCGGCAGCAGGAAGATCAGCGAAAGCAGCGGCTTCATCGTTGCACGGTATCGCCGATCGGCTGAGGATTCAATGAAGGCGACATCAACGCGTGCATGATCGCATCTGTTTGCCCCGGCAGGGGCAGTTGGGAATAGCCCAGCGATTCATCGCTGGGAGATCGAGCTTCCCACATCCCGGTCCGAAGTCCCGCAGGGACGATTGGACGCTCAGACCCCAAGTCTGCCATCCAACCGTCCCTACGGGACTAGACCTGATCGGGACGACCGAATCCCCAGCGATGAATCGCTGGGCTATTACCAAATGTCCCTACGGGACAGAGGATGACGGGACTCCGACAGCAAGGACGATCCTGCGCTAGTCATCCATTCAGGACTGGCTCAAATCTACCTCCGCAGCAGAAAGGTGGTGACGTAGCCCAGGTGGTGGGCGATCCGGTCGACGCGGGAAAAGCCGGCGGGGCCGAACAGGGCGGGCAATTCGCCACGGATGTTCTCGCGAAGCTCGGGCTGATCGAACAGCCAAGCGCCGCTGCCGGCGCACCACCGGCCGAGCCAATTGGTGGGAACGTCCACGTCGGCCAGGGCGAATCGGCCCGCGTCGCCCAGCACGCGGGCGATCTCGCGCAGCGCCGCCAGTTTGTCGTCGCGGCACAGGTGATGGAAGAAGAGCGTGCTGATGGCTGCGTCGAAGCAGCCGTCCGGGTATGGCAGCCGTTCGGCCAGACCCAGGTCGAACCTGCACGGCCGGCGCCCGGCCTTGCCCCGAGCGACGTGGATCATCTCCGGCGAGGCGTCCAGCCCGACGGCCAAGCCGCCGCGGGCCCCGTCCAGGCGGGCAGCCACCGTTCGCGTCACCCGGCCGGTCGCGCAGCCGATGTCGAGCACTCGGGAATCCGGGGCCAGTTCCAGGGCGTCGATCGCCCGGCGGTTGATCGCGCCTTCGCGCCAGAACATCATGGCCGGGGAGAGCCAGTCGTAAACGGACGCGGCCTTGTGCAGCACCACGCCGCGCGACTCCGGGGGCGTCGCGGGGTCCGGCGGGGCAGGAATGGGCGGTCGATGGCTCACGCGGAACGCTCCATCGGCCAAAGCCTCGCCGGCGGCGACACGCGAAGCAGGTGGCACATGAAATTCACGATCTGGCGGCGATCGTCGATCACCAGCGGCAGGCCGAGCAGTTCAAGGTTGTCGAACGACCGCGCGAACCGGTCGGCTGCAAGTTCCCACGCGAGTTCGCACGCTTCGGGGAACCGCCGGTCGGCGGACCAGGCCACGCCGAGCAGCCGACGGAGCGGCCCGAGGTCGGCGACGCAATTCAGCCGGTGCGCCAGGATCGACGCGAGCAGGTTGTGCCGCCCGGCCCGCAGGTCGTCGGGCAGGTCGTTGATGTCGTCGAGCACCTGGCAGGCCAGGCCGAACTGCCGCAGCGCTGTCTTCGCGGCGTCGGCCCGGGCGGGGTCCTGCGACTCGATCGCGATCGGGACAGCCAGCGGCGCGACGAACAGGTCGCCAGTCTTGCGATTGTGGATATCCTCGAGCACGAGCTCGACCGGGGCCACGTCGCCGTCGCGCTGCTCCTCCTCCGACTCCTGCACCGCGCTGGGCACGAGAGCGGCCAGCGATCGCCGGCCGATCTGGCGAACTCGCTGGGCATCGCCGAACCGGTCGAGCGCGAACTCGACCAGCACGCGATCCGCCAGCAGCAGCGTGAGGACAGACCGCATCCGGCGGCCCTGCCCGGCGGCGGTGAACGGGAAGATTTCCTTGTATTCGTCGTCCAGGACGTTGTCGCACGCGGTGACCCAGGCCCGCATCGCCTGGTTGACCATCGCGTAGAGCGGCAGGTATCGACTGGCTGGAACCATCGCGTCGGTAACAGCCAGGAAGAGGGTGCTGAAGAAGTTCCGTTCGACGCGGAGCGAGTCGGGATCCAGCGGCCCGATCGGGCACTCATCGCCGGCGATGTCGGCGGCCCGGGCGTGGAACTCGCGGGCGGCCTGGACCTGAAGCTGAAACGCGCGACCGAATCGCGGGTCAGCCAGCAACAGACTCGGCGGCGATGGGCTCATGCGAACTCGCAACGGCGGCTGGGTCGGGACATTTCGGACACCAATTGTTGATAGCCCTCGCCGGCGGGGAAGTCAACAAACGGTTGCCCGACAGGATCGCGGGAGAAGGCCCGGGAACTATTGGCCTGGAGGTTGGTCTAATAACTTTCGAGATCGAAACTCTCTATCAGGAGCGCACCATGACGCGAACAACTCTCTCACTCGGTGTTCTTGTGGCGTTGGCGGTTGCCTCAATCGCCCTGGCGGACATTGCCCCGAACCCCGTGCCGCCGACCCCGCC
>JAQTVL010000204.1 GCA_028706835.1 Phycisphaerae bacterium
CCATCCCCTCACGCGTGGGAACGACGCGACCGCGGCTGCGTCCATTGTGTTCACATACGACCCATCCCCTCACGCGTGGGAACGACTTCGCGAGCCAGGCGGAGAGGATGCCCCCGGCCGACCCATCCCCTCACGCGTGGGAACGACATCGAATCGAGCACCTCGACGGGCGTTGACCCCGACCCATCCCCTCACGCGTGGGAACGACTGCGTGACCTTGAACGCCATCAGGGACACGCCCGACCCATCCCCTCACGCGTGGGAACGACCCGTGTCATCCGTGCCATCCGTGGCGGAGTCTCGACCCATCCCCTCACGCGTGGGAACGACCCCCCCATCGCCGCCGCGACCCGCCTCCAGTACGACCCATCCCCTCACGCGTGGGAACGACTTGATGGCGTTGTCTCTTCGTCATGGCGGTTCCGACCCATCCCCTCACGCGTGGGAACGACGATGCGGCTATTCATGGACGGTGGCCGAAGATCGACCCATCCCCTCACGCGTGGGAACGACATTCGCATCTGCTCCGCGGAATCGTGAACTTCCGACCCATCCCCTCACGCGTGGGAACGACGTCAGGTCCAGCCGATCGGTCGGAGTTCCGTTCGACCCATCCCCTCACGCGTGGGAACGACACCAACATTTAGATCCGGCGGACGGGTCGTCGCTCAATATATTGTGCGTGCGAGGTTGGTGAGTGACTCTTAGGGTCCTCACCCTTCGGCTGTGGGCCCAGCCGCGTAAGTTTGGTCACCATCGTGACCGCTCCTTTGCTTGAGTTTGTGGTATTCGCACTCCTCCTTCTTGGTAACCACCCGCGACGAGCGGGCGATGTTCAGGGCAGCATTATAGTCGGCATTCAGGTCGGCTCCACAGGCCGCACAGAGAAACTTCGCCTGCTCCGGCCGTTGGCCCTCGGTGTAGTTGCCGCACTGGCTGCAGGTCTGGCTGGTGTGGAAGGGGTCAACCAAGACGACTTTGATCCCCTCCCGCAAGGCCTTCTCCTTGATCAGCCGCTGAAGCTCGAAGTAGGACCAGTTCCGCAAGATGAACGCCTGCGATTCCTCCTCGCCAAAGCCTTCCAGCATCTCCATCTTGATCGTCCCGGCCGCCTGCTGGACGGCGAACTCAACCACACGCTTGCTGATCATGTGGTTGTAGCTGTGGACGAAGTTGCGTTCGGCTTCCTTGACGCGCTCCATGGCGCGTGTCTTGCGTTCCCGGCCGTGGCCGCCGCGGGCCGAGACCACGCTCGCCTGCAGCCGGCGGTGTCGCCACTGCATCTGCATCCGCGTCTTGAGCAAGTCATCCTCGAACCCGATCGGTCGGCGGGCCGTCCCCTCGGACGCGGCGACGTAAGCTGGGCAGACCACGCCGAGATCAACGCCGACCGACAGATCCGGATTGAGCTTTCGGTCCTGATTGGGCTCCCGGACTGGCAGCAGCAGAAACAGGTCTCGGTCCTTCAACTGGATGGTGGGGGCCGAGTAGTCGTAGTCTTGCTCGCCGTCCAGGATCCGCTGGACGATCAGGCGGAAATTCGCTTTGTCGCGGCCGTAGTAGACCCGGAACGTGATGTGTTCAGCCTTGTCGCCATGGCCGCCGAGTTTCCAGGTGACCACGTGCTCGCCATCGACCACAGAGAACTCGATGCTGGCCTTGGAGGTCTGCACCGGCATGCCCTGGCGGTAGCTTCGCAAAGACCTGGTGCCAGCCAGCATGTCGCGCTTCTCCTTGCCGTAGCTGGCCACCACAACCTGGTTGAGCGAATTGGTGACGCAGGACGGCAGGTCCGGGAACTCCTGCTTGATGTCGCGTTCAGTCGTTGCCTGCCGTTTTGTGCCGAAGAACGTCGCGAATTCCTCCTCGACCTTCTGGACGCTCTCCATGTTGGTGGGGTCGATCTTTCGGCGGGCATAGACGCGGCGGATCATCTGATCGTTCAAATACTGCCCGCTGGCGATCCAGTTGGCAGCCTTCCACGCGTCGCTGGTGATCTGGTAAATCCGCTTCCAAACCGCCTTCTTATCCTCGGCGACGACTGAAAGTTTCAGCTTCAGGGTGCGGACGTGTGTGTTCTCTTTGGCCATACCCCACTGTATCCCCATGAGAACTAGTGAGTATCTTACCGCGACTCCTCCCAGCATTCAAGCCTCGCTCAAGGCGAAAAAGGGGTGAAGAACGGTGTCAGGACCGAATGGCACTTCCATACGCCATAAATGCTGCTCCCATAAATAGTAAGGTGTCGTATGCCGTCGAACGCAAGACACGGTGAGTTAAGGACGGCGAACTGGCATTCGCAGGCCTTCCTTGCTGTTCTGCGAGGGCATCGAAATGTCCGCAAATTTGACGGGCGGAGTCGAGACTCTGGCTTCACGCTGAAGTGCTTATGAATAATAGCGTTGCACCTTATGGAAGCGACATTCGTGTCAGGACCCGTGTTCGCCACTGGTCCGATAATAATGCGTTTATTAAGCTAATTTCACGAAGATTTCAACGGTTCGGCTCGTCATAGCCAAAGTCCGATAATAAGTCGCTTTCTGAGCAGATTTCAGAAGATTTCAAGAGGGGGGTGTGTGCATGAAATCTTCTGGGAATCGTCGGGGTCGAGTCAGATTTCAAAGGGGGGGTGGGGGGGTGAAATGTGACTCTGAAATCTGACTCGACCTTGCGGACGAAAGGGGGACAGGCACATCTTTCGCAAGAAGGACTGCGAAAGATGAGCCAGTCCCCTTTGCGGTCAGATCCAGTGGAACACGAGGAACACGAACGTCAGCAGGATGAAGATCGGGATCAGGATCAGGACGCTGTAGGCCATGTAGCCGAGGAAACTCGGCATCCGGATGCCGCGCTCCTCGCAGATGGCTTTGACCATGAAGTTCGGGCCGTTGCCGATGTAGGTGTTGGCACCCATGAACACCGAGCCGAGGCTGACGGCGGCCAGCAGGTCCAGCCGAATGTACTGACCGCTGAGCAATTGCATGACGCCGGGGCCGGGGCTGTGGGTCAGCGAGTTGGCGGTTTCGAAGAACACCACGTAGGTCGGAGCGTTGTCCAGGAAGCTGCTCAGCCCGCCGCTGGCCCAGAAGAACTGCCACGGCTGGGTGAGCCCGAGGCTCGGCCCGCGGACCTGGAGGATTTCGATCGCGGTCTGCATCGTGACGAAGATGCCGAGGAACAGGGCGGCGACCTCGGCGATGGCGGAGAAGTTGAACTGGTTGGCCTGGCGGACATCGCGGCGGGTGGTCCACAGGCTCAGGCCGGCCAGCGCCAGCATGACCAGCTCGCGCAGATAGGTCGGCACGACGAAGCTCGGCCAGAGCACCAGCGGCTTGGCCGGCACGAGCAGCCCCACCGCTGCCACCACGCCGGCCAGGTAGACCAGGTTGATCGCGCCGTGCAGGCTGATCGGCTCGACCGCCAGCCGCTCGTGAATCTTGTCCGACGGGGCCTCGCGGGAATAGGCGACGCTGTCCCACGCGAAATACAGGCCCAGCAGGATGATGTTGGCCACCGCCCACTCGGCGGCCAGGTGCAGCGTCCAGAGGAACGGCACGCCGCGGAGGTAGCCGAGGAACAGCGGCGGGTCGCCGATCGGCAGCAGGCAGCCGCCGATGTTGCAGACGATGAAGATGAAAAACACGAACGTGTGCCGCGTGTGCTTGCGCTCGGAGTTGGTCTGGAGCAGCGGGCGGATGAGCAGCATGGCCGCCCCGGTCGTGCCGATGAGGCTGGCGAGCACCGCGCCGGCGGCGAGAAAGGCGGTGTTTACGATCGGCCTGGCGCGCAGGTCGCCGCGAAGCTTGATGCCGCCGCTGATCGTGTACAGGCTGAACAGCAGCACGATGAACGGCACGTAATCGCCGAGGATCGCGTGGTTGAGCACATAGCCGAGGGTGGGCCAGCCGGCGGCGACATGCCCCCGGCCGGGGTGGATGAACAGGTAGAAGGCGAGGACGGGCATCGCCAGCGCGATCGCGACGATCAGCTTGTTCAGGTTGCTGTGCCACAGGCGAGCCAGCCGCGGAATCAGCGGCACGATCGCGATCGCCAGCAGCAGCAGCACGAACGGGGCGATCCAGCCGATGGGCGGGGCATAGGGCATAGGGACTCCTCGTGACCGAAAGACCGCCCATTAGATTAGTCATCAGGCGGATGATGTGCAGGAAAAAATCCGCTCAAAGGATGCCCTTCACCCGCATCGCGTGGACGGCCTGCATGGCGATCTGCGCCAGCGTGAAGGCCGAGCAGTCGTAGATCACGTTGAACGCCGGCTGGCGGTGGTAGCGCAATTGGTAGATTCCCCGCAGGTACTCGCGCTCCTCATCCTTGGCCTGGATCAGCAGCCTCGCCTTCGCCTCGCTCAGGCCGATCCGAAACTGGATGAGCATCGCCAGGGCGAAACCCCAGCAGCCGTATTGTCGAGAGACGGTGAGGAACGGCCCGGTCGTTGCCCGCTCGCCGGACGGACGATACTGGCGTTTGACGTACTCGGCAACCGAGATAATAGCCATGACCCGTCCCTCCCCGCGATCAGCGACTTGGGTTCATGTCGATAGGACGAATTCCTCTACCTCAATTATGCGCCAAGAGTCGGGGAAAGAAAGCCGGAACCGCCGACTACTTGCCGATTCGGTGGAAGGTCACGGCCGACTGGCCAACAGGGTGCGAACCCCATCCGCTTGTAGTGTGCCCATGAGGGCATCAGGCCGGGACGCCTCACGGCGTCACTACGAACGCGGCTGGCCGATGCAGTACAGATACTTGGCGGTTCGCAGATACATGCGACCACCTTCGAAGATCGGCGTCGTGCGGAACCGGTCCAGCGTGTTGACCGCCAGCACCTTGAAATCCCGGCCGGGCTGGATCACCGCCATCCGGCCGCTCTCGTTCCCCACAAACAGCAGTCCGCCCGCCAACGTGACGCTGGTATAGGCGTCGCCCTTGCCGAGGTCGAGCTTTTCGCTCTTGATGACCTTGCCGTTCGCCGCGTTGATGACGCTGAAGCGGTTGGCCTGGTGCATCGTGTAGATCAGGCCACCCTCCAACACCGGCGAGCCGTAGTAGCGGTTCTTCTCCGGCGTCGTCGTCCACTCCTTCTGCGTCGTGACGGTCCGCCTGGGGCCGGGCGACAGCCGCGTCGCCTGGCCGCCGTTCTCAATGAAGTACGCCACGCCATCGGCCACCAGCGGCGACGCATAGTCGAGCGAGCCCGCGCCGCCGGCGACGATCTTGCCGTCGGACATGCGGACGATCTTGCCGCGGGCTGTCACCACGACGGGCACTCCGCCGACGCGCGTCGGGAACGGCGTACCCCACGATCGCGGCAGGCCTTCCGTTTGCCAGATCGTCTCGCCGGTCAGCGGATCGACCGCCCGCAGATTTGTGATCTGGATCAGCAGTTTGCCGTCGAACAGCACCGGCGACTGGGCGTGCCCTTCCTGGTGCTTCGGCCGCTCGATGAACTTGACCCACTTGCGCTGGCCGACCATGTCGAAGCAGGCGGCCATGCCCGTGCCCATCACCACCCAGACGTGCGTGCCGTCGGTCCGGGGCGTGGCGGACGTGTAGCCGTTGGTCGACTCGGTCTTGGCGGGCGCCCACTGGGTGAGCTTCGAGATGTCCATCAGCACCTGGGCCTGCTCCGTGCGCAGCCGCTTGAACTTGTCCTTCAGCGCCTGGTTGTTCGGGTCCTTGGTCTTGGCCTCCCAGGTCGCGTTGATGTCGTCGTCCAGTTCCTGGTACTTCTTCTTCAGTTCATCGCTCAGCTTCAACTTGTCAGCCGCGACGGCCCGATCGGCGTCCGTCCACACGTCGCTCAACTTCACGGACCGCCGCCACAGCACCTTGCCCTCGGCCTTGTTCACGCAAACAAGCTCGTCCGGCTCGGAGCACACGAATATCCGATCGCCGATCAGCGCCGGCGAGGCGTTGCCCCAGGCCGGCATGGTCGTCGCCCAGAGGATGTTCTTGCCCTCCGGCTGGGTCGCGCTGGGGGCCGCCCATTGCGTGACCGGATGAGCGGCGGGGAACCGCCCGGTGCCGTCCATGCGCCAGCCGACCGCGCCGCCGCCGGCGGCAGTGCATCCCGCGAGGGTCAGGAATCCAATCGCCGCCAGAAGTCCGCGAGTCGTCCGCATTCTGGTTCTCCGTGTGACAGGCTGGGGCATTCTACCGTCTTCCCAGTTCGCCTGCGTAGGGGTAGCCGCCGGCCCGCACGCGACTCGGGCACACTCGATTCGGTGCATGACCGTAACTGCGCTCGGTAAGGTTGGCCCGGCGCCGACCCGCCCCGGATGGGGCGAAAGAAGCGCGCCGGCGTCGCCTCTATCGCCCCATCCGGGGCTACGCGGTTTTGCCCCCAACCGATCTCCCATGGCTTGCGCCATGGGCTAATCTCCATGGCCGCTCCGCGGCCTGGAGGGGATGCGCAGCTACGGTCGCGCACCCCACGCGATTCGGGCGCTTGACGGGCGAACCGTTTCGCCTTAATTTCGCCGGTCTACGCCGATGATCGCGGCCGGCGTCCGTGTGACAGCCTGTTCGAGGGCATGTTGATGGACAACACTCGCATCGTTCTGGATCAGCGTGAGATTCCGCGCCAATGGTACAACGTGGCAGCCGACCTGCCCGAGCCGGTCGACCCGCCGCTCGGACCCGACGGCAAGCCTACCGGCCCGGAGGCGCTGACGCCGATCTTCCCAATGGCGCTGATCGAGCAGGAAATATCCACGCAGCGGTGGATCAACATCCCCGAGGATGTGCTGGACAAGTACGACCTGTATCGCCCCACGCCGCTCTGCCGGGCCGTCAAGCTCGAACAGGCCCTCGGCACGCCCGCCCGCATCTTCTACAAGTACGAGGGCGCCTCGCCGACCGGATCGCACAAGTCCAACACCGCGGCCGCCCAGGCCTACTACAACGCCAAGGCCGGCGTGCGCCGCCTGACCACCGAGACCGGGGCCGGCCAATGGGGCAGCGCCCTGGCGCTGGCCTGCCACCAGTTCGGGCTCAAGTGTACGGTGTTCATGGTGCGGTGCAGCTACGAGCAGAAGCCGTTCCGCAAGGTGATGATGCAGATGTGGGGCGCCGAATGCGTGTCCAGCCCGTCGGAGCGGACCGCGTCGGGACGGAAGATCCTCCAGGACCACCCGTTCACCTCCGGCTCGCTGGGTATCGCCATCAGCGAGGCGGTCGAGGACGCCGCCACCCACGACGACACCAACTACTCGCTGGGCAGCGTGCTCAACCACGTGATGCTGCACCAGACGGTAATCGGGCTGGAGTGCAAGGCGGCGATGAAGAAAATCGGCGTCACGCCGGATGTGCTGATCGGCTGCGCGGGCGGCGGGAGCAACTTCGCCGGGCTGGTTTTCCCGTTCGTGCCGGACAAGCTGAAGAATCCGAAGTTGCGGATCCTTGCGGTCGAGCCGGCTGCCTGCCCGTCGCTGACCAAGGGGTGGTACGACTACGACCACGGCGACGTGGCCGGCCTGACGCCGAAGATGAAGATGTACACGCTCGGCCACGAGTTCATTCCGCCCGCGATCCACGCCGGCGGGCTGCGATATCACGGCATGAGCCCGCTGGTGAGCAAGCTGGTGAACCTCGGCCTGATCGAGGCGACGGCCTTGCCGCAGACGGCGTGCTTCGAGGGCGCGGTGATGTTCGCCCGCACCGAGGGCATCATCCCCGCGCCGGAGAGTTCGCACGCGATCCGCGCTGCCATCGACGTCGCCAACGAGTGCAAGAAGACCGGCGAGGCGAAGACCATCCTGTTCAACCTGTCC
>JAQTVL010000205.1 GCA_028706835.1 Phycisphaerae bacterium
CGGGCGAGGGCGGCAAGTTCAACCGGCAGATCGTGATGACCGTCGTGCTCCGCAAGCCGCTGGCGCAGGTCTGGCACTCGGTCGGCAGCGTGCCGTACTGCTACGTGCTGGACGCAAAGGGCTACGTGCTCGCCCGCAGCGAAACCGGGGTTGGCGACCTGCCGCGGCTGACCAATTTTGCGACGCCGGTTGACGAGAGCAAACGCAGGCTGAACGATCTGCCTGTCGGCGCGGCATTATTGAAGTGCCCGGACATCCTGGCGGGGCTGGCTCTGTTGGCCAAGTTGGAGAACCAGCCATACTTCTCGCAGATCAGCGAGATCAGCGTCGCCAACTACGACCGCAAGCGGAACCGGGACACGTCGGAACTCGTGCTCGTGACGCACGCAATCGAGACGTTCCCGCCGCAGGTGATCGGCTGGGGCGCTCGTCTGGACCTGCCGGAGAACACGACCGACTGCAACACCGCCGACGAGAAGGTTCTGATCCTGCGGAACGTATGGACGGGCTATGGCCGGCTGAACCTGATGGATCGCGTGCCGGCGGGGCCGTACAACCTGTGGCAGCAGCAAGGCAAGCCATGGTACGAGCAGGGCTCACAGAACGCGGTTTCGCCCCCGACGCCGACCCAGGGCACACGCACCAGCCGACACGCGGCTGGCCACGGATGACGATGGCCTCATGCCCAACCCGCTGGACAAATCGGCTGACCGACCGTCCGGCGTGACCTACCCGGCGGCCCTGCTGGCGGGCTACCTGCTGCTTCAATTGCTGCTGTTGGCGTGGTCGGCGTTCCCGGCTGCGACGATGCGATCCGACCAGCCGCTGGAAAGCTGGCTGTTCCTGGCCGGGGGGGGGGCACTGTTCATCAGTTGGGTTTGGCCGACGGCACGGCGGGCGCGGGCGACGTGGCGACAGGCGGCGCTGGAAGCGGTGCTGCTTGCAGCCGCCAGCGTGCCGGGGGCGGTGGCGGCGGTCATCTGGTCCGACGCAGCGGCAGCCAACGTACTGGCGGCTGGGGTCTATCTACTGGGCTGGCTGGCGGTTGGCGCGGTCGCCTCCGCGAGCGAGTGCGGCGTGCGGTGGGTCTACAGCCTGCTGCTCGTGCTGGCGAATTTCGGGTTGCTGGGGTTGGGCTATCTGCGGGTCGACCTGCTCGCCTCGGACCCGGCAGCCGCCTGGCGATTCAGCCCAATGGCCCAGGCGGCCCGCCTGGCGGAGTTTGGCTGGCTGACGGATTCGCTCGACCGGATTGCGACGGCTGTGCCGGTCGGGCTGTTGCTGCTACTGGTGACATGCCGCCTGATTCGCGGTCCGAAGGCGGGATAGGTTTCGCCTCGCCACAGGTGCCTGCTTCCGGGAAAAATCACTTCGCATTATCGGACAGCCCCGCGCACCAACATGAAAATTTCCTGAAAATGCTCTTGCACATTATCGGACGCCTCGGTTTAATTTGGAGGCAGGCGTGCTTCCGGCACGCCCCAGCGGCATAACGGGAAAGGATTCCCAATGGCCGAGCAGGAAATCAAGGACGGGACGCGAACTACCCCATCGCCAGGTTCTGATCCTTCACCAGCCGATGCCCCCGTAACACCAGGCGCAGTTTCCGCGCCTGCCGTCGGCGAGGGCGGCAAGCCCGAATTGCCGGACTTCTCGGCAAAGGTGCTCGGATCAGCCGAGCAGCCGATTGATCTGATCGGCGATGTCGAGCTGAACGTGAAGGTCGAGCTTGGGCGCTGCCGGATGGCGGTCGAGGAAGTCCTTCGGCTGGGCGAGGGTTCGGTTGTGGAACTGGACAAGCTGGCGGGCGACCCGGTGGACGTTCTGGTGAATGATCGCCTGGTAGCCCGCGGGGAGGTCCTGGTCCTCAACGACACGTTCTGCGTGCGCGTCAACGAGATCATCGCCGAGGAAACGGCGAGCACCTGACGCACAGAAGTACCCTCCGCCACGGATCGGTGGAGGTGATCGAGCCCGCAAGGAGGCGGGCGGACATGGCGATTGGCCGACTGCTTTTCCTTGGGGTCGCCTTCGCGGCGACGTCGCTGCCGTGGGGCGTGCCCGCGCTGGGTCAGCCGGCTACCCCCGTCGTCGTGGCTGCCGGCCCAGCCGCCACCCAACCGCAATCCAATACCAACGACATCGAGCATCGGCCGATCGGCGGGGCCGCGAAAGACGGCTCGCGCTCCGACGGCGGCGCCATCAGCAATTGGGTCGGCCCAAGCTGGTGGGCGCTGGCGATTGTGCTCGGATTGATCTTCGGCGCCGCGTGGGTCCTCAAACGGATCGGCCCGAATGCGGTTCGCAATCGGCAGGGCGGCCTGTTCCGGTCGCTGTCGCGATGGCACCTCGCCTCCCGGCAATACGTGACGCTGGTGCAGGTCGGCCGGCGGGTGCTGCTGCTGGGTGTCACCAATCAGCAAATCAACCTGTTGGCCGAGATCACGGACCCAGCCGAGATCGAGCACCTGCTGGCCAGTTGCCCGGCGGGGCGGTCGGCGGTGGCGGAGGGATTCAGCCAGTTGTTCGGCCGGCATCGGGACGAGATGGCGGAGGCGGCCGGCGAGACGCCGTCGGACTCCGCCGGCCAGGCGGTGAGCGAGTTGGGCGAGGCGATTGGGAAGATCAAGTCGCGGATATCGCGGGGCGAGAAGTGACACCTTGAGTTCGAAGTTCGCGGTGGGAAGAAGCATGTCGGCGGGCGTGACGACAATTCGGCGAGGGCGTTGGCTGGCGGCTGCGGCGGCCGCGGTGCTGCTGCTGTCGCTGGCGGGCGATCGCCCAGCTCACGCGCAAACCACGCCGATCGCACCGCGTACGCCGATCGACAACCCGCTGAATATCCCGGACGTGAGCAAGGTTGCCCCGCCGGCCACCGACAGCCGGGGGCTGTCGGCGACGCTGCAACTGCTCGTGCTGCTGACGGTGCTGACGCTGGCGCCGGCGATCCTGGTGATGGTGACGTGCTTCACGCGGATCGTCGTGGTGCTGGCGTTGCTGAGGCAGGCGCTGGCCACGCAGCAGCTTCCGCCGAACCAGGTCATCATCGGCCTGGCGCTGTTCATGACGCTGTTCGTGATGGCGCCGACGTGGGAGGCGGTCCACCACGACGCTCTCTCGCCGTACCTGGAAGGCAAGATCGACCAGCGGGCGGCCATGACGAAGATGGCGGTTCCGGTGCGGGCGTTCATGATCCGCCAGATCGAGGCTGCGGGCAACGAGGCCGACGTGCGGATGTTCCTGGACTACCGCAAGCAGGACGCGAAGGAATGGGCTGACGTGCCGACGGGCACGCTGATTCCGGCGTTCATCATCAGCGAGCTCAAGGTTGCCTTCATCATGGGCTTCCGGATCTACCTGCCGTTCCTGATCGTCGACCTGGTGATCGCGTCGGTGCTGATCAGCATGGGCATGATGATGCTGCCGCCGGTGCTTATCTCCCTGCCGTTCAAGCTGCTGCTGTTCGTGCTGGTGAACGGCTGGCACCTGGTGGTCGGCACGCTGCTGCTGAGCTTTGGATGACGAGGATGTTGCGATGACGGTTGACTTGGCACTCGATCTCGGGCGCGAAGCGATGATGGTGGCGCTGCTGCTGTCGGCGCCGATGCTCGTCGCGGGCATGGTTGTCGGCATCGTCCTCTCGCTGCTCCAGGCGGTCACGCAGATCCAGGAGCAGACACTGACGTTCGTGCCGAAGATCGTGGCGATGGTGGCCGCAGCCGTGCTGACGATGCCGTGGATGGCACAGAAGATTTTGGAGTACTCGGCGAAGTTGTTCGGGCCGTTTTGAGGAAATGCAAAATGCAAAGTGCAAAGTGCAAAATGGAAAATGAGAGGAAGGCGGACATTGCCTCTTCCATTTTTCAATTCGCACTTTGCATTTTGCACTTTGCATTTCCTTCCTCGTGCGGGGAGGCGGCCTGATGAATGCCCTCGACGACCTCATCCCGCTCGCCTTGCAGTTGCCAAGCCTGCTCATGGTCATCTTCCGCGTCGGCGGGATCATGATCATGGCCCCGTTCTTCGGCTCGGCCTCGGTGCCCCCGCGGGTGAAGGTCGCCCTGGCGCTGGTGCTGTCGCTGGCCATCTGGCCGGCGCTGCCGCACAACGGGATGCTGCCTGTCACTCTGCCGGCGATCATCACCGGTGTGCTGGCGGAACTGCTCGTCGGGCTGACCATGGGTTTCGTCGTGACGATCGTGTTCTCCGGGTTGCAGATTGCCGGCCTGGCGATCAGCCAGCAGATGGGCATCTCGCTGGCGGACGTGTTCAACCCGGACTTCAACGAAAGCGCCGACGTGGTGAGCGTGCTGTACTACTGGATCGGCTTGGTGATCTTCCTGGCGATCGGCGGCCATCGGATGCTGCTCGGCTCGCTGGTGGACAGTTTCGGGTTGATTCCGCCGGGCGGATTCGTGCTGAACGAAAGGACGATGGCGCTGGTGACCGGGGCGATGACGGCCTCGTTCGTGATGGCGTTCAAGGTGTCGCTCCCGGTCGTGCTGGCGCTGTTCATGACGTCGGTGGCGATGGGGCTGATTAACCGAACCGTGCCGCAGATGAACATCCTGACGGTCGGGTTCGCCGTCCGTAGCTCGCTGGGCATGCTGCTGGCCGCGGCGACGCTGGTGGCGGTGATGGGCGTCTTCACCGGCGCGATCGAGCACGCGATGGGCCAACTGAACTCAGCCATCTCCGGCTGGGTTGCGAGGGCGTAACGTGGCAGAGGAAGAAATAGGCGAAAAGACCGAGCAGCCGACGCAGCAGCGGCGGCAGGAGTCGCGCAAGCAGGGGCAGGTCGCCAAGTCGAGCGACCTGACCGCGGCGCTCTGCCTGCTCGGCGGCGTGCTCACGCTGAACCTGCTCGGCCCGCGGATTCTTCGCGAGCTGATCGGGCTCACCGGCAACATGCTCGGCCCCGCCGGGGCGTCGCTTCGGCCGGACTCGATGATCGCGTCCGCCCGCGTCGGCTTCGGCACGGCCGCCAACGTGCTGCTGCCGCTGGTGCTTGCGGTTGCGGCGACGGCGATGGCTGCGAACATCGTGCAGGTCGGCTTCATCGCCAGTTGGCACCCGGTTGCCCCGGACTTCAACAAGATCAATCCGCTGGCGGGGTTCGGCCGGCTGTTCTCGCGGCGGAACCTCGTCAAGCTGCTGGTCAATGTCGGCAAGGTCGTGCTCGTCGGCTGGGTCGCGTGGGCGATCATCGCTGGCCGGCTGGACCAGATCGTCGGGCTGATGCACCACGATTTCTGGACCGGCCTGGCGGGCGCAGCCGAGTTGACATTCGTGCTGGCGATTCGGCTGTCGCTGGTGCTGCTGGTGCTGGCGCTGCTGGACTACGGCTACACACGGTTCCAGCATGAGCAGGACCTGAAGATGACGCGGCAGGAGATTCGGGAGGAACTCCGCCGCATGGAAGGCGACCCGCTGCTCCGCGCCCGGCGGCTTCGCGTCGCGCGGCAGTTGGCGATGCAGCGGATGGCGACCGAGGTGCCGCGGGCCGACGTCATCGTGACGAACCCGACGCACGTGGCCGTCGCGTTGAAGTACGAGTCCGGCTCGATGTCGGCCCCGAAGGTGATTGCGAAGGGCGCGGACCTGATGGCCGAGCAGATTCGCCGGCTGGCGATCGAGCACCACATCCCGATCGTCCGCCGGGCCCCGCTGGCGCGGGCGCTGTATGCGGCCTGCGAAGTCGGCCAGGAAATCCCGGGCAAGTTCTACAAGGCGGTCGCGGAAGTATTGGCCTACGTCTACGAGTTGGCAGGCAAAGGTGTCCGCCGGCCGCAGACGCAGCAGACGCAGGCCGGCATGCGGAATGCCGGTGCGGTTTCGATGAACTGAGAGGGAAATGCAAAATGCAAAATGAAAAATGCAAAATGGCAAATGGAAAGGCCACTCAGCGGCAGCAGGGCGTGGAGGCGCTTGCAGAACGCCTGCTCTGCTTTGGGGTACGCGTAGGGAAGGTTGTGGACGCTCTCCCCGACACTCGCCTGGGGCGGCACGTAGCGGGGCAACTTGTCCGGTGCGGGACCTCGCCTATTCCCAACTATGAAGAGGCATGCGGGGCCGAGAGCCGGCGTGATTTCGTCCATAAGATGCGGGTTTGTCTGAAGGAGCTTCGCGAGTCCCGCGCGTGGCTGCGATTCATCGTCAAGGCGGAACTCCTGAGCGAACGCAAGTTGGGTGAACTGGTCGAAGAGAGCGATCAACTGTGCCGGATATTCGGGCAGTCCGTGCTGACGGCTCGCCAGGCTGCCGGTCGCCGTTTGAGTAGCGGGGTGAGCAATGAGTGATTGGCATTTGCCATTTTGCATTTTTCATTTTGCACTTTGCATTTCCTTGTGAGTGCCCATGGCCGCTGTAGTGTCCATCTCTGACAATCGCCTCATCGCCGGCATTCACCGGCATCGCGGGCTCATGGTGCCGACTGGCGCCATCCTGCTCATCGTCGTACTGCTTGTGCCGCTGTCCACCAGCCTGTTGGACCTGCTGCTGGTCGCCAGTCTCACGCTCTCCGCGGTGATCCTGGTCACCACGATCTACGTCACCCAGCCGCTGGAATTCTCGGTCTTCCCGTCGCTGCTGCTTGGCACGACGCTGCTTCGGCTGGTGCTGAACACCGCGACGACCCGGCTGATCCTGACGGCCGGCGACCGGACCAGCGCGGGCAATGCGACCGAGGCCGCGGGAAAGGTGATCGAGACGTTCGGCAACTTCGTGGCCGGCGGGTCGCTGGCGGTCGGCGTGATCATCTTCGTGATTCTCGTGGTCATCCAGTTCGTGGTGATCACGAAGGGCTCGACGCGCATCAGCGAAGTGGCGGCGAGGTTCACGCTGGACGCGATGCCCGGCAAGCAGATGGCCATCGACGCCGACCTGAACGCCGGACTGATCAACGAGGTGACCGCGCGGCAGCGGCGGCAGCAGATCACGCGGGAGGCGGATTTCTACGGCGCGATGGACGGCGCCAGCAAGTTCGTCCGCGGCGATGCCATCGCCGGCATCATCATCACGATCGTGAACATCCTCGGCGGCCTGTACGTCGGCATGATCGAGTACAACTGGACGTTCCACGAGTGCCTGACGTCGTTCACCAAGCTGACGATCGGCGACGGCCTGGTCAGCCAGATTCCCGCGTTCATCATCTCGATCTCGGCCGGCCTGATCGTGACGCGGTCGGCCAGCGAGAGCAACCTCGGCGAGGAGATGCTCGGCCAACTGACGGCCAAGCCGATCGCGCTGGTGATTGCGGCTGTGTTCCTGGGCATGCTGATGATCACGCCGCTGCCGAAGCCGCCGCTGCTGCTGCTGGGCGGCTCGTGCGCGGCCGTTGCATGGATCCTGTCGCGGACGAGGGTGAAGCAGGCGGCGGCGGACTCCGCGGCCGCAATGAAGGCGGCGGCCCCGAAGAAGGAGCCGGAGAAGATCGAGAGCCTGTTGGCCGTCGAACCGATGGAGCTCGAGGTCGGCTACGGGCTGGTGCGGATGGTGGACGCGGCCGCGGGCGGCGACCTGCTGGACCGCATCTCACTGATCCGCCGGCAGATCGCCACGGAACTGGGCATCCTGGTTCCGCCGATCCGCATCCGCGACAACATGCAGCTCTCGCCGAACGAGTACGCGATCAAGATTCGCGGCACGCAGGTGGCCCGCGGCGAGGCGTTCCCCGGCCAGTTCCTCGCGATGGATTCGGGCGTGGCCAGCGAACGCATCCCCGGCCGGGCGACGACGGAGCCGGCGTTCGGCCTGCCGGCGCTGTGGATCGGGGCGGAGACCAAGCCG
>JAQTVL010000206.1 GCA_028706835.1 Phycisphaerae bacterium
GATTTCGGCGGAGACGGCGGAGGCGATCACTCGGCGGCGGGAGACCGTGACGCGGCGGGTCGATGAGGCGGAAATGTTTCTGAGCGAGGCGTTGGCGGACGGGCAGGAGCACCGGGCGGACGAAATCACGGCTGAGGCGGAGGGGCGGGGGTTGGGCGACAGAAAGCTCCTGTGGCGGGCCGGCCAGAGGCTGGGGGTTCGGCGGAAGAAACTCGGCGAGGGAGGGTGGATGTGGCAATTGCCAGAATGCGATCATCCCGCGGCGGAACAGGCGACCGGTGCGGCGGGCGGAAACGATCCGCAAGGCGGTTCGATTGCAGTGAAGAAGTGAGACCTTGCGACCTTGCTCGCAAATCCAGATTTGGCAGGTAGTTAGCAAGGTTCCACCGAAATGCGATGAGACCTTGCCAGATTCTGTTGTAAGGCGCTGCAAAAGCTGAACATCCAGAAGATTCCAGGCTTATCGGGTTCCCGCGTAGGCGGCGAAGTTGGCGACGAGAGGAACTACATTGCGAAGGCGCGGAGAGAAGGAAATGCAAAATGAAAAGTGATCTGCCATTTCTTGCGTCGTTCATTTTGCACTTTGCGTTTCCCCCTCCGCGGCCTCCGCGATGCGATGCCTCTCGTCGTCAAGTCGGCCGCGGGTTTTCCGAACGATTCATCCTTGACGAAACGCTCTCGGGCATTACTATGGTCTGCGACGTGGAGCATCCCGGAACACGGTGTAATTCCGTGGCGGTCCCGCCGCTGTAATCGGGGACGCGTTCGGGCAACGTAGTTGGCCACTCGCCGTAATGTAGACGGCGGGGAAGGCCCGCCCGACGCGGACGATCCGAGAGCCAGAAGACCTGCTCCCCGCCGACATGATTTCTGGAGCCTGATGGTAAAGGGTTCCGGCGGCATCCGCACGCGCGGGCGCCGCCGGGACCCTTTTTTTATTGTCGCACTTTTCTCTAACAGGAGCATCGCATGAGCAAGTCGAACAAGCAGGCCAAGGTCGTCATCGCCAGCCGGAAGAGTTGCAAGGCCGCCGGCGTCGGGTTGTCGCACTACATCCTCATGGACAAGAAGGCGAAGAAGTGAAATCGCAGGACAGCAAGCACGGCGGGGCGGCCCCATCCCGGGGCTGCTTCGCCAATTCCGGCAATGGCCCGACGCTCGTGCCCATCGAGATCGGCCATGACGACTACCTCGCCCTGATCGACCCCGACACCGCGTTCTGGTCGCTGGTCGGCCGGGGCGACCTGGCGGGCACGCTCGGCGGCGGCAAATTGCTGAACGCCTATCGCCGCAAGGCGGCTGCGTTCGCCGACGAGATGCAGACGCTGCGGTTCGGCCTGAAGCCGTCGGCCGTGTATTTCAACCCGACCGAGCGGTGCAACCTCGACTGCAAGTACTGCTACATCCCGCGCGACATGCGCCGCGACGGCGAGCACATGCCGCCGGATCGGCTGATGGACGCGCTGGCCCGCCTCAAGGCGTTCTTCGCCCGCACGGCGCCCAAGGGCCGCCGGCCGCAGATCGTCTTCCACGGGGCCGAGCCGATGCTCGCCCGCGAGGCCGTCTTCGCCGGCATCGACGCCTTCGCCGACGACTTCCTCTTCGGCGTCCAGACCAACGCCACGCTGCTCGATGAGTCAGCCGTGAAGTTCCTCGTCGATCGCAACGTGAGCATCGGCCTGTCGCTCGACGGCCCGACGAGCGCGACCGCCGACCGGACGCGGACCACCTGGGCCGGGCGCGGCGTGTTCGACCACGTGGTCGCCGCGATGGATCGGCTGCGCGGCTATGCGAACTGGAGCGTCATCGCCACGGTGACGAGCGAGAATCTGCGGTCGCTGACGAAACTGGTGGACTTCTTCCACCGCCACGAGGCCCCGACGTGCATGTTGAACGTCGTCCGCTGCACGCTGCCGGCCTCGCGCAAGGTGAAGCCTGACGACGCATCGGCGGCGAAGTATTTCATCGCGGCGCTGGACCGCACCTATGAGTTGTTCCAGCGGACCGGCCGAAAGCTGCCCGTGGCCAATTTCGCGAACATCCTGCTGGCGATCCTCGCCCCGACGGCCCGCCGGCTGATGTGCGACATCTCGCCGTGCGGGGGCGGGCGGTGCTTTTTCGCGCTCGCGCCGGACGGCGGCATGTTCCCGTGCAGCGAGTTCATAGGCCTGGACTCGTTCCGCGGCGGCAACCTGTTCACCGACGACATCGAGTCGGTGCTCGCGAGCAAGCCGTTCCAGCTCGTCACCGGGCGAAAGGTCGAGGACATCGACCCCTGCCGCCGCTGCGCGATCCGGCATTTCTGCGGCTCGCCGTGCCCAGCCGAGGCCCACGAGATGAACGGCGGCATGGGGCGGACCGGCGCGTTCTGCGAGTTCTACGAGGAGCAGGTTCGCTACGCCTTCCGCCAGATCGCGGACAGCCGGCAGGAAGCGTTCCTGTGGGACGACTGGGACGCGGGCATGAAGACGACGTTCGCGGTGTGATGTCGCGGTCACGCCGCCCGGCGGCGGCGCGTCCGGGTAATCAGTGCCGCCCCGCCGATTACCAGCAGGATGATCGTCGCGGGCTCTGGCACGGCATAGGTCGCGTTCAGCGCGGCGTAGAGGTCCATGCGGGGCTTGGTCACCGTTGTCCCGCCGCTGGTGAAGGACACCGGCACGCCGGTGTTTTCAAGCAAGGATTCGATCTCGTCCACGGTTGGCGACCGCCCGGCCCGCTGCTCGAACAACTGGCAAATGAGCATGACTGCCCCAGCCACCTCCTGCGCGGAAAAGCTCGTCCCCGAGCCGCTGCCGACAAGGTTGTGTGTGCTTGGCTGGGACGGATTAAAGTACGTGCTGTAGATGTTCTCGCCGGGCGCCAGCATGTCCAGCAGCGCCGAGGCGTTGGAGAAACTGGACAAGTGATCGGTCGTCCCGGTCGAACCGACACTGATCACCTCGGGCACGATGGCCGGGAAACTCAGCCCAGCCGAGTCGCCGCTGTTGCCGCTGGCCACCACCACGGCCACGCCGGCCGACCTCAGCGTGACGATCTTCGCGCGGATGCTGTTTGCCAGCGTACTGTTGGCCAGTTCGGCTGGGTCCAGGAACGTGTCGGCGGTGCCCAGAGACATGTTCACCACGGTGATGTTGTAGACCGCCCGGTTGTCGACGATCCACTGAAGGGCGCTATCGACGGCGGTGAACGACCCGCTGCCCGTCCGGCCGAGGGCCCGAACGCTGACCACGTCGGCCTCCGGGGCCAAGCCTCGCAGTTCCGTCTGCGAGCCGCCGCTCGGCGTGAAGTACAGCGCCTGACTGGCCACCAGGCCGGCCGTCATCGTGCCGTGGCTGTTGCCGTCGCTGTAGTTCGGCGAGTTGGGCGGCGAGTCCGAGGCGAAGTTGTGGCCGCCGATCACCCGCGTGCCGCTGCCGGACTGAAAACCAAGCTGCTGCGTGTCCACTCCGGTGTCGATGACGGCTACCGTCTGGCCGGCGCCGCTCAGGCTGGAGAAGCGCGGGTCAGCCAACACGTTGTCCAGGTTGATCTGGTTGAGGTTCCAGGTCAGGTCCGCCTTCGCCGGGGCGAACAGCAGCGCCAGCACCGCCAGTATCATCAGGTAGTGTTTCACACACATCCCTTTCGCTACGTATCAGGAGTAGCAAACCGCGTGCCACAGCCGCCCCGTCACGGCGATCCGCAATCAATAACCGCCGTAAGTGGCGTGTGGAAAATGGGTTCCGATTCTACTCGGCATCCGTTGCAGTTCAGATCATGTCCGTCTGGCCAGCCAACGACGTACTGGCGGTCAACATCGGCGTTGTTTTTTCTCAACACGGATGATGTTGGCCACGTTCACACCGATTCGGCTGGGCGCGGCGGTCAATGCTACGCGTGCGGCTCCCACCGGTGCTCGTTCGCCTCGGGCGTGCCCATAGTAGCGGCGTCCGTCGCGGCCGGCGCAGGCGGTTTGTGGGTCGCTCGCCGGCAGGTCCACGCCCCGGCGATCAGCATCGCGCTGGCCAGCCACAATGTCGCCCGCATCGGCACGCCGAGAAACAGGCAACTGATCAGCGTCGACAGCAGCGGGATGAAATACGACAGGCTGGCGACCATGATGATGTGCCCGCGCCGTACCGCCAGGTCGTAGAAGAGGTACCCCAGCAGCCCGGGGCACAGGCCCATGTAGATCAGGAACGCCAGGTACCGGTCGACATGGAGGGCGTTCTTCGTCGGCTCGCCGGCGATCAGCTTCAGGGCGCACAGCGTCAAGCCGGCCGCGAGGATGAACAGCGGCACGCCGTTGCCCGCGGCCCGGCTGGCCCAGCGGCGCGACAGGTTCGAGTACCCGCCCCAGACCACCGCGCCGACGAACGCGAAAGCGTAGGGCAGGGGGTTGGCGCGGAGGTTGGCGAGCAGGCCGGCCGCGGACAGTTCGCCCCGCGCCGCCACCGCCAGCACCACCCCCGCCAGCGCAATCGCCATGCCCGGCAGCAGCGTCCACCGGGCCCGGCGGCCGAGCAGCGGGATGGACAGCAGGATGGTCATGCTCGGCCAGAGGTAGTTGACCAGCCCGACCTCGACGGTCTGCCGGCCCGACGCCGACCAGCCGATCGCGCCGTAAAGCATGATGGTGTAGAGCACGAACAACCCGCCGCAGCCGAGGAGATACTTCGCCGGCATGCGGATCGCGTCGCGGAACGCGCCCCTCCGGGCCAGCATCTGGATCAGCCCCGTTGCCCCGCCGACGAGGTACACGCCGGCGGCGGCCGTGAGCGTGCCGAAGTGCTCGGTCAGGTGCCGCGAGAATGCCACGGTCGTCGACCAAAACAGAACGGACAACAGTCCCAGCGCGGTATAGGCGGCGGAGGTTCGGCTGTGGGTGCTCGACATGGAAGGAGAGTAGTTGAAAGACGGGCCTGGTTCAAGCCGGGGTCGTAACGGGCGATGTTGCCGTCACTGCTCCTCCGGCTCAGTTCCTCCGCCCCGGTGTCGCCTTCTGGAGGGCGGCGAACACGCCGGGGTCCGGCTGGCCGCCCAGCGAACGGCGATTGTTCACGTCCTGCCAGGCGGCGTCGTAGTCCCGGCGGATCACGTAAAGCCACACGCCCAATCGGCGTAGGCCCGGGCCAGCTTGGGGTTCTCCGCCAACAGCTCGGTGATCTCGGCCAGCGCCGTGCTCAGCGCGTCCGGGTTGTGCAGCTCGCCCCAGACCTCGTTGATGTGGGCGTTGGCCCGCTCGTAGGCGGCGTCCTCGCGAGGCTGGTATCCGATCGCCAGCGCCGCCAGGATGATCGCCCACGTCACGGACGAAAGCTTCCGCCGCTCGGTCGGCTGGGCTTGCTTCTGCGCTACCACAGACGCCTCCTCATGCCCCCGATCAGTGCGATCCACATCTTACCGCGCCAGCCGCTCCAGCACCGCCATCCGCAGCAGCGGCAGCAGAATCTCGTGATGCCCCGTAATCGTCAGCCCGCGGCCCGCCGCCACCGGCCGGCCTGTCACATTTACGCCGGGCCGGTAGTGCCGGATCATGTCCAGGTTGGCGGTGGTCAGCCCGTCGAGCGCGTGCCCCAGGTTGCGGGCGACGGTGATCACCTTGAGGAACACCTCGGGCATGATGACGGCGGACCCCGCGTTGATCCACACGCCGCCGTCCAGGTCGCACGCGAACCGGCAGAGGATGCGGAAGTCGACGCCGCTGGCCCGCCCGACCTCCGCCGGGTCCACGTTCGGGTGCATGTGAATCGTGTCGGTGCCGATGGCCGTCGAGACCGCCGCCGGGATGCCCGCCCGGGCGGCGGCCGCGAAGATCGACTGCTTCGCGTGCGGCGCTGCCTTGGCCAGCAGGAATTCGCCGACGTTTCGCCCGAGGCCTCTGCCGTTCCGCTTTGCAGCCGCCAGGATTTCCGCGAACGCCGCCGGGGTTTCCGCGACCATGCCGAACGAGCCGTCCGCCAGATTGGCGGCCACGTCTTCGCTGGTTGCGCCGAACATTGCCAGTTCCAGGTCGTGGATCGCGCCCGCCCCGTTGGTCGCCACCGCGCTGATGACCCCGCGCTCGATCAGGTCGCACACGATCGGCGAGCACCCGACCTTGACCACGTGGGCCCCGAACGCGAACCCGACTGGCCTGCCGGCGCGGTGGGCCGTCGCGATCGCGTCGGCCAGTTGGCGCAGGTGCCGCGCCGCCAGAAAATCGGGCAGCGAATCGAGCAATTCGCGCGTCGTCGCCCCCGCCGCCGGCAGGCCTGCGACACTGGCGGGGTCTACCTTCGTCTGACGCTTGGCCTGCGAATACGTTCGCACAGCCGACAGGTCGACGGGCAGGTATTTAGGGTCGTTGGGTTGATCGGTCATCGTCCTATTGCCTCACCAGCGCCGCGACGCGCTCCCGCAGAAGCTGCTCGCCTTCCGTCCAGGCCAGTTCGATGCGCACAGCGTATATCGGCGGATCGGGCGGGGCGGCCGCAAGTTTCACGGCGTCTTTCTGCGTGGTCACCAACACGTCGGCGCGGTTGCCGCGAGCCAACTCGGCCAACGCCGACAGGTCCGCCGCGGCGTAGGCGTGGTGGTCGGCGAAGGCGACGAACTCAACGCATTCGCCCGGCAGCGTGGCCAGCGTCCGGCGGAAGGCGTCCGGGTTGCCCAGCCCGCAAAACGCGACGTAGCGGCGGTCGGCCAGTTCCGCGACCGGGCGATCGGCGTCGCCCAATCGCAGCCCTGCGGCGGCGTGGCGGCAGGCGGCGACGGAGGCGCCCGGGGCGGTTGTGGCGACGAACGATCGGAAATGTTCCAGTTCCGGCGCAGTCGCCTGGTCCACGCGGGTGAGCACAATCACGTCCGCCCGCCGTAGCGACGACCGCGGCTCGCGCATCAGGCCACGCGGCAGGACGCGCCCGAGCGGGCCCGCCAGGTCGCAGGTCGCGTCGAGCGCGACGACGTCCAGGTCGCGGTGCAGCCGGCGATGCTGGAAACCGTCGTCGAGGATGAAGACGTCGGGCGGCTTGTCCCCCGCCAGCAGTTTCCGCCCGGCGACAACGCGGTCGGGGTTGGCGATGACGGCGACGCCGGGCAACGCCCGGTGGAGCATCGCGGCCTCATCGGAGCCGACCGCGCTGTTCTCGCCCTTGTAGCCGCGCATGAGGATTGCCGGCTGTCGGCCGGCCGCCAGCAGCCACCGGGCAATCTCGGTCACGAGCACGGTCTTGCCCGTGCCCCCAGCCGACAAGTTGCCGACGCTGATCACCGGCTTGGCAAGTTTGTGGACGCACGCCAGCCGGTGCGAATACGCGAAGTTTCGGGCACGGATGACGGACGCATACGCGCCGCCGGCAACGCTGGCAGCCGCGCGCAGCAGCATCGGCCCGAGTCCGCGCCGTCGGCCGGCCATGATCTCGACGAACCGCTGCTGGCCTGTCTCTCCGAACGGGTTCGACATGCACACTCCCGGCGGCGGCCTGTCACGGCACCGCACACGTCGCGGTCGCCTGGTGGTCGAGTTTCACCACTGTCACGCGGCGGTTCAGGCCGTCGGCCACGTAGGCGGCCCGGTCCGAGACGCCCAGCCCGGTGAACAGGGCAAACGGCAGGTCCGCGTTCTTGGCGTCCTGGTTGCCGTATCGGCCGAAGACTGCGATCTGGTTGCCGTTGGTGTCCAGCACGACCACGCGAAAGTTGCCCTGGTAGGAGCCCGCCGGCAGGGGCTTGCCGAGGTCGTCGGTGCGGTCCCAAACAAGCGTCTGGGCGAGGGAGTTCTTTTTGAGCGGGTCCGGGGC
>JAQTVL010000207.1 GCA_028706835.1 Phycisphaerae bacterium
CGTGGGCGGTCAGGGCGATGATGGGACCGACGTAACCTGACTGTCGCAGCCGGCGGGTCGCCTCGTAGCCGTCCATCTCGGGCATCTGCATGTCCATCAGGATCGCCGCGTAGGGCACGCCGGCGGACAGCGCCGACCAGGCCTTCTTCACGGCTACCCGGCCATTGGCTGCCAGATCGACCTCGGCCCCGGCCTTGTGCAGGATGGCCGAGACGAGCCGCTGGTTGTCCAGCCCGTCCTCAGCCAACAGCACGCGCCCGCCAAGCCTGACAGCCACCGAAGGCGGTTGCGGATGGTGAGACGCCGGCACTGCCGCGTCGGAGAGGTTGTGCAGCATACGCACCGGCTCGACGAGTCCGGCCTTCATCGTGAACGTGAACGTGCTGCCTTCGCCGGGCCGGCTGGCGACCGTGATGCTCCCGTCCAGTGCTTCCGCCAGCCGCCGGCTGATTGACAGGCCCAGGCCCGTGCCGCCGTACTGCCGCGTGGTGGAGGCGTCCGCCTGAACGAACGGCTGGAACAGCCGGGCGGCCTGCTCCGGCGTCATGCCGATCCCCGTGTCCTTGACGTCGAGGATCATCGTCGCCCCGCCGGGCTCGTCGGCTGCGAGGCAGCGAACGACGATCTCGATGCCTCCGCGGGGTGTGAACTTGGTGGCATTGCCGATCAGGTTCGTCAGCACCTGGCGGATTCGCGCGGGGTCGCTCAGGATCGCATCCGGCAGAGGAAACTCGTAGCGAGTCTCCAGGGACAAGCCCTTCTCGGCCGCGCGAACGCGCAGGAGCGAGACAACCTCCTCGACGAGTTGGACGGGGCGGCACTCGACCCGCTCCACTTCCAGCATCCCGGCCTCGATCTTCGAGAGGTCCATGATGTTGTTGATCAGCCCGAGCAGGTGCTCGCCGTTGCGACGAATGATCTGGATGTGCTCTTTGTTCTGCACGCGAGTCGCGCAGTCCGGATGGGCGGGGCACGTCGTGCAGCAGTCGATGGAACTGCCGATCAACTCGGCAAATCCAAGGATGGCGGTCATCGGCGTGCGGATTTCGTGGCTCATGTTGGCCAGGAACTGGCTCTTGGCGGCGTTGGCCTGCTCGGCCTCGACTTTCGCCTGGCGAGTCGCATCTTCCGCTTGTTTTCGCCTCGTGATATTGCGGGCGATTCCGAGCACCCCGAATATCTCTCCGCCCGCGTCACGGAGAGGAAGCTTGATGGTGTCGAAGAAGCACGTCTCGCCTTGCACGTTGGCGGGGTCACAGTCGTTGTGAACTACTTTCCCGCTGAGCGCATCCCGGTCGTCCAGTTCGAAGCCCCGGATTCCCTTGTCCGGACTTCCCTTGACCAGCTCCGGATCCCAACCGTTCTCAATATCGGTCTTGCCGCGGAGATCCGCTGGATGTTTCCCGATGGCCCTGGCATAGGCGTCGTTGCACAGGACGGAGCGAAGATCGCGGTCCTTGACGAAGATGAAGTCAGCCGACGAGTTGATGATGCTGCGCATGAGGCTCGCGGTCTGCGACAACTCCTCTTCCGCCCGCTTGCGTTCCGTGATGTCCTCGGAGATGCCCAACAGGAACTTCGTGGTCCCATCGGCCCCCCGGATGCACGCCTTCCGGGTATGAAGCCACCGCTGGCCTTTCTTGGCCGTCAGGATGAGTTCTTCCGGGATGTCCAGCAGACCGGCCTCTCCATCCAGCGCTGCCCGGTCCATGGCCATGAAGTGGGCCGCCTGTTCGGGAGGGAAAAGCTCCAGGTTGTTCCTGCCGAGCAACTCCTTGCGGTCATGCCCCAGGAGTTCCTCTCCCGCGCGATTGAACAGGACAAAACGCAGATCGGTCGCCTCTTTGACGAAGATCATGAAGGGAGCATTTTCCACAACCGCATCAATGAGGGCCTTCGATTCGCGCAGTGAATCCACGGCCTGCTTGCGTTCCGTGATGTTGGCGACCGAAGCGATCACATGCCTTCTGCCGTCAATCACCATCGGTTCGGCATTGATCTCAAGCCACGGCTGGGTCTGGACCCCGCCAACAACCAGAACGGGCTGGGCTTCAATTCCGCGTGCGGGCTGGCCGGATTTGAGAACGCCTTCAATGGTTGATCGGATCGGGCATGACGGGCAGCAGGACGCGTGCCCACATCCTCCGGGAGCCTCGGATGCGTGTACACAACTCAGCGCATCGCCGGGTTGGCGATTGACCATATCCGCCGCGGTCTTTCCGGCCAACCTTGCGGCGACGTCGTTGACAGCCGCGACAACCGCCTTGTCATCCATCAATAGCATGCCCACAGGGGACGCCGCAAAAACCGCCTTCAGGTTTTCGCGCTCACGAACCAGAGCCTCCTCTGCCTGCTTTTGTGCCGAGATGTCGCGGACCGTGGCCTGGAGCATCACCTGCCCATCCAATTCCAGGCGGTTAAGCAGGACCGAGGCCGGGAAGTTCTCGCCGCCAAACCGCTTGTGGGTCCACTCGAAGTAGTGCGAGCCCTCGCGCATGGCCGTCTCGATCATCTCCCTGGCCTTCTCGGCGGAGGGTCGGCCGTCCGGTTGCGCGTCGGGTGACAGGTCCCCGGGGCTCAGCGAGGCGAACTCCGCCACATCCTTCACCCGAAACATCTCCAGCGTCGCCGGGTTCGCGGACGTGAACTTCCACGAAGGCGGGCTCAGGGTCATCAGGGCGTCCCGCGTACATTCGAAGAGAGAGCGGTAGCGACGCTCCGTCACGCTCAGGGCGTCCGCCAAGGCCGTCTGCTGGGTCATGGCCTGCTCCAGCCCGGCGCGCCTGCTGCGGGCGCGGTGCAGAACATCAGACGCCACGACGCCGGCTATGAGCGTGCTGAAAACCACCGTGATCATGTGAGATTGCCAGCGCGTCATGTAGACGGGCGCAAGGAATTCCTTGGCCAACTCGAACAACACCATAAGCCCGAACACAAAACCCACGGTCATCGCGACGCCCATCGCCAGACCCCACCCGTGTTCGTCCACCGGCCCTTTGCGGTCATCCGAGGCATTGGCGAGGAGAATTCGGCGGCCCTCCTCGGTCTTCAGCAGGACGTTCGCGATGGACCGATGCTCATCCCGCTCGTATCGCCAGGCGACCGCCACTCTCCACAAAGCCAGGCACCACAGCAGCACCACGAGGACCGTGGTCGTGATTCGGACGAGAAACGCGACCAACTGGTAGCGATCATCCTTCGCCGCCCGGTGTTCCGAGTCGGCGCATACCTCCTGCGTGAAGGCGGTCAGCCCGGCGGCGTACGTCTCCTTCTGACGCTGATACTCCGGCCCATTCAGCAGCGCCAAAGCCTCGCCCGGCCGCTGGGCGAGAACAAGATCGAATGACGCCTTCTCCATTTCGACCAGACGCCGGTTGGCCGCGTCGGTGCCCGCCAGAATCTCGCTGCCCTTGACCGAGGGCGCGGCGGCCATGACCTGCTTGATCAGGCGGTCCAGTTCCGGCTCAAACCGGCGGTAGCGGTCGATCCATTCACCATCGCCCGTGGCGGCCGCCATCCGGGCCGACATGGTCAACACTTCATCCAGGTGGAGGATGCGCGCAACGTCCCCGGATCGCATCGCGGACTGATGGAGTTCATCCGAGTGGGTTCTTGTCTCGCGATAGTCGGTCAAGACGTCCCAAGCCGCCAGGCCGACCGAAATCGCCGTGGCCGCCAGCACAAGGCGGAATGGAAACCGCTGGGTGCGACCAAGGCGCGTGGGTGTGTTCGGCTGCTGCACTGGTCGGTTCTCCTCCGAAAGCCGCCTGTGGACGTCCTCCGTTACCGCGAGCCCGTTTTCTCCGCCAGTTCACGGCAGCGCCGCTCGGTGGCCTGCAACGCTTCTCTCGCCTTGCTCTCGCGTGCCGTGATATCGCGATTGACCGCCAGGACCGACTGCACGAAACCTTCCTCCGCCAGCTCCGGCACCAGAATGCACTCCTGCAAGCGCGGCCCGCGCGGCGACGGCAGTTCGATCTCCACCGTCGCCTCCTCGCCCGTGTCGAAGACGCGCTTCAGCGTCTCCTCCCACCGGGCCACCATCTCCGCCGGCATGCCGATCTCGCGATAGGTCCTGCCTGCAAACGCGGCCCGGCGATGGCCGGTCACGGTCTCGATCATGGGGTTGACGTACAGCAGCCGCAGGTCGTTGCCGAACCGGGCGATGATGTCAGGAGAATGCTCCGCCAACGCCCTGAAGTCCTGTTCCCACATGTGCAATTCGCGCAGGGTGTGCCGATGGCTCTCCAGCTCGTCTTCAAGGTCCGTGTTGCTCCGAATCAGCCGGTCCGTCAGCCTCCGAATTCTCATGCTGTAAACCGTGATCCCCAGGACGTAGCCGATCAGCAGACCGGTGAAGGTCAGACCGATCACAAGCCCGGCCCAGGGAAACCAGCTCTGCCGCGCCTGGGTGAATTCCGGCGAGGCAACGCAGACCACCGTCCAGACGCGACCGGCCAGTTCCTGCCTGACAGCACGCCGCAAGTGGTCGTCGCCGGACAGGGCAGCCGCCAGATCGCCGCCGGCGGACGGATACGACGAGACCAGCCCGTCGGCCCGCGGCTCCGTGCCGTCGAAGATGTAGAGGCTGACGCCCTGGAGTTTCAACCGGTCCAGGGTCTCGCCCGCAATTCGGTCCAGGCGAATGACCACCTGCACGAAGCCCTCGAGCCTCGTGCGGCGATCCTCGGCCGTGACCGCCGGAGCGGTTCCGCTGTAGACGGGGTGGAAGACCGCCCACGCGGGCGATTGGCCGATCTCGGGCAGCGACGCCATCCGGGCAATTCCGGTCGCCCGTCCGGTGTCGCAGGCCAGATTCATGGCCTCGGCCCGCACCGGGTCCATCGCCAGGTCCAGCCCGAGGACCGGCGCGTTCCCGGACGCCGAGACAACGACGGCCACCGGGAAGTATTCGTCCCGGACGCCCGCTCGAACGACCAGGCCCGACGGGCTCGCCTCGCGAATCTCGGCGCCTGGCAGGCCGGCGTGCTGACCCGCGGTCTCCCAGCCGGGCCGGTCGCCGCGACGGACGCGCGGAATCCACTCCAGGGCAGCCACCCCGGGATACTGCCGCAGAAGCGGCGTGGCCAGGGCCTGGAACTTTTCCGTATCGATCCCGCCCGCGATTCCGGGGAACGCGCGGAACGCCTCCGCGGACCCGAGGTGGGATTCCAGATTCCACCGCAGCGCCGCCTGGCAATCGGCCGCCACCCGGTCAAACTCCTTGCCGATCTGCCCTTTGTGGCGGGTGTCGAGTGCGAAGAATATCGCCAGCGACAGGACCGTCCCCAGCCCCAAAATCACCGCCGCGAACGTGTAGTGCCACGGCAGCAATGACTTGTCCGTGCGTTGGGTGCATCCCTGTTGTCCAGAGGCCATGGTTCGTTCTCCTGCTGTGTCGGTCACTGAAAATTCCTTGTCGCACTAGTGCTTTGTCAACCGTCATTTGATGGGTGCCATGGCTGGAACGCCGTCCGGCTGTTTTGGACGGCGGGCCAGCCATGCCCACGCGGGCCAGACATGCCTGCGACAAGACAGCCGTCGCAGGCATGGCGCCCAATCCGTCAACTCATGGCTGACGGAGCACTAGGCGGCGCGGGCTTACGGACTCGGCATGATGAACCCGCCGGCCCGCGGAACAGGCTGCTCGCCGGAGGCCGCGAACTCGCTCAGCCGGGCATCCTCACGTCGCATCCCGAAACTCCCTGAACCCGAGGCCGACCGACGGCTGCCCTGGCCCGGGGTGGCGTACGACTCCGGCCAGTTCCACCTTGCCGCCGAACAGGCCCCGGGCGATGTCGTCACGCACCGGCTGGCTGCTCGACAGGATCAGCCTGTCGGAATTCGCGCGACACCATGCGACGGCAGCCAGGGCGATCTTCGGGTCGAACTGGGTCCCGGCGTTTCGATTCAATTCGCCAAGCATCTTGTCGACCGAGTAACCGCCTTTGTAGACGCGGGCCATCAGCATGGCGTCGATGCAGTCGGCCACGCAGATGATTCGGGATGCGAACGGGGTCTCCTCGCCCGTCAGGCAGTCCGGGTAGCCGTCGCCGTCCCATCGTTCGTGGTGATGCTTGACCAACAGGGCCTCGTTCTTCAGGAAGGAGATGGCGCCGAGAATCTGGGCGCCAATCGCGGGATGTCGCCGGACGTACTCGAATTCCTCGACGGTCAACTTGCCGGGCTTGGCAAGGATGTGATCGGGGACGGCGATCTTCCCGATATCGTGCAGCAGCGCGGCGACGCGGATGTGCTCGACCATCGCCCGCGGCACGGAGAGCGACTCCGCCAGGTTGACCGCATAGTGGGCCACCTGCTCGCTGTGCCGGCGGGTATGCGGATCCTTCGCCTCCACGGCGAGCACCAGGGCGCGAACGCAGTTCAGCAGGGCGTCCTTCGCCTGCGACGCCAACTCCATCGCCTCGGCGGCCCGGCCCGGCAGGGCGGAATCGTCCGGCTCGCCGTTGATCGCCCTGGCCACCACGTCGGCCAGTTGCTCGGCGTCGAAAGGCTTCTCGATATAGTCGTACGCGCCGAGCTGCAGGGCCTGCGAAATGTAGTCCCGCTCGGAGTTCCCCGTGATCAGAATGACCTTGCAGTCGGGGATCCGTTTCCGGGCGTACATGAGCAATTCCATGCCTCCGCCGCCCGGCATCCGAATGTCGGTGATCAGGACGTCGAACGACTGGCTTTCGAGGAGCGCCTTGGCGCCGGACGGGCCGGTGGCAACCCAACAGGCCAGCCCCCGCCTCGTCAGCGTCTCCCGGACCAGGGCGCCGATGCCAGGCTCGTCATCCACGATCAGAACTGCTTTGCGTCGCAACTCCATGGGACTCCTCATGGGGTTCCTCCCCTGTTGTACCGTCATGATTCACTCGCCACCACGTCCGTCCATCCACATCAGACGGCATCGGCAGGAGCCGGGGCCGGCTTTTGCAAAATATGGAAATCATGCAAAACCGCTAAACACTCTAAAGTGTGCAGTTCGGATGGCCGATCCGCTGCCATGAGGCCTGTTGGAAGAGACCTTCGCCGATGGCCCGCGAGGCGTCGGGGAGCGTCCGGGACGACCGGGCGAAATCGGACGTTCCGATGGGCTGGATCGCATTCGACGGAAAACTCTCCGGCGCCTGACAGTGGGTGAAAGCCTCCGTCACCGCACGAGGCGCCGGAATTCAAACTGTGACGGTCGGCCTTGTACGCAGCCGCGAAGACGCCACGTGCAGAATGAGCAGAACGCCCAAATCGTTGGAATCAGTGAAAACGCGCGACCGGCTTTGCCGATAGAACGGCAGAAGCGTCGCTGCCTGACCGAACACTGAGATCCAAATGAAGGCGAGCACACCATCATGATTCAGACGTTTTCCGCAACCGAGGTCGCCAGCCTGATCGGAGTGGCTGTCGGGTCCGTGCTGAACTGGGTCCGGCAGGGCGAGCTCAAGGCCGGCCAGACGCCCGGCGGCCACAAGCGGATTCGCGTCGACGACCTCGTGGAGTTTCTGCGGCGCCAGGGCCTTCCCGTTCCCCGCGCGCTGGAGCCGAACCCGCCGAGGGCCCTCGTCGTCGACGACGAGCCGGGGGTCGCGAAATGGGTGGCCACGGTGCTCGGCAGGGCCCACCCGAACTGGCAGATATTGCAGGCCAATGACGGCTTCTCCGCCGGCGAGATCATCGCGAC
>JAQTVL010000208.1 GCA_028706835.1 Phycisphaerae bacterium
GCTGTGGCCGCAAGGGCGAATCAAAGAGTGGCTTGCGCGTCCTGTGCAGCACGTTCCCGATGTATGTGTTCACGCGAAACGTGACCGATGGGCGCGGCGACGTCCAGGTCGGCCTGATGCTGCCCGCGGCAGCGGGCTGTCCGCACGATTATGCGCTCACGCCTCGGGACATGCAGAAGATTGCGGCTGCGGACGTGTTCATTGCGAACGGCCTGGGGCTGGAGGAGTATCTCGGCGAGCCGCTGCGGAGGGCGAACGCGAAGATCAAGGTGATCGACACCTCCGGCGGCGTTCGCGGAATCGCGACGATGGCCGACGAGGACGGGTACGGCCGCGGGGCCGCTGCAAATCCGCACCTGTTCGCGAGTCCCCGGCGGGCAGCGCGGATCGTGCGCAACATCGCCGCTGAACTGGGAAAGATCGACCCGGCGGGCGCGGAGTTGTACCGCAGGAATGCCGAGGCCTACGCCGCCCGGCTGGAGACGCTGGCGGATGACTTCGTGCGTGTGGCCAAGGGGCTGCGGTCGACGAAGATTGTGACCGAGCATGCGGTGTTCGACTACCTGGCTGCCGACGCGGGACTGACCATCGTCGCGGTCATCGAGGAAACGCCCGGCCAGGAGCCGTCAGCCGCCGGGATGATCCGGCTCGTCAAGACGATCCGTAGCAGCGGCGCGAAGGCTGTTCTCATTGAGCCACAGTACCCCGCCAACGTTGGCCAGACGATCGCGAAGGAGGCGGGCATTCCGGTGGCGGTGCTGGACCCCGTGGCGAGCGGGCCTGACGACGCCGGGCTCGACTACTACGAGAAGGCCATGCGAAGCAACATCGAGGCCCTCAAGAGCGTCCTCGGCTTCACCACGCACTAACTGCCGATCTTCGGCGCCCCGCCGGTCGGCTCTTCGATCTTCAGCGGCGAGTCATCCGGCTGGCTCGACCGCGGCCCGTCGAGGTTCGGATCTTCGGTGATGGTTTCGTCGCCGGCCAGCGGCTGGTCGTTGGCCAGATCCACGCTCGCGCTTCGTAGTTGCTGGAGATGGATCTTCGACGGAATCGAGTTGTTCTGCGCCAGTTGGTAGAGCACGTGCACCATCTGGCTGTAGTTCAGGCCCAGGCCCCTCAGTTCACCGGTGTCGACGTCCGGCAGCGGGGCGTTGCCCAAGTTGCGGACCACGTCGCGGACCAGCAGGCCGCACGCCATATCGGTCGTCGGGGTGCGGCGAATCATCGGCTGCTTCGTGCCCGGGTCGACGACCGGCTTGCCCCTATCATCGAGCACCGGCTCCTCGAGCATCTTGACGATCATCAGCCGATCGGTCGCCGGGTCGGCCCGCATCATCGTCAGCTTCTCTTCCTTCGCCCTGGCGGAGATGGTCACGCCCGTGCGAGCGCTGTGCAGGAACAGCGGCGCGGACACGCGCATGGTATCGCCGCCGAACAGCACGATCCTCGGCCGCTCCGACCGCGTCACGTAGATCAGGTAGGGTCCCTGGCATCGCACGATGTCGAGCTGGAATCCGAGCCCCTCCAGCCCAATCTGATAGCTTTCGATCAGCCCGGAGCCCAGCCGGCTCATGCTGCGATACGCCTCGGTGCGGAGTTCGACATTGTCCTCGTCGAGCAGTGGGGCGAGGTGGGTGGCGATGTTGCCGAACTTGTGCGGGTGGCCCAGTGCCTGGGTCGCCTGAAGGCGATAAGGGTGCTCCTTGTTCTTCATGATCTCCAGCATCACACGCAATGCCAGGCTGTCGCCAATCCGCAGGCCCGCATAGGCGGCGTGGAACGCGATGGCCGGCCGATCGCTCGAATACAGCGGCTGAAGCATCGCCAGGCAGGGCTTGCCGATCGCGGCGAACGTAATGGCGGCGCGGAGCCGGTCGGCGTCTTTCACGTCCGGCTGGGAGATCTCCTCGACGAGTTGGCCAGTCCGCCGTTCGAGGAAGCCAGGTTCGCGGCGGAGGTAGGTCTGGCGCACGAGGGCCAGCCACCAGTTCACCTGGCTGCGGTATTCCGGCGGCACCTTCAACTCGATCAGGCTCGGGCCGGTCGCGTGGGCGCAGCCGTGCAGATAGGCGGGGCAGGGGAACCGCGTGTTCAACTGCTCCTGGGCGATGTTCGCGTGAGCGTAATCCGGCTCGCGGAAGATCAGTTGCAGCGGCTGGTCCTTGAGGGTCATTGCCCCGCCCAGCACCCAGGCCCGGCGGAAGTCGACCGGCGTGCCGACCGGCGCGCCCACGCCACCGTCGTCCGGCCGGCTGGTGGTGCGGAACGGGTTGTCCATGTCAGGCTCGGCGGCCTTGGGATGTTCGGCGAACGGGTTGATGAAGACCGGGCCCGAGGCGACGGCCATCGGTTTGCCGTGGATGAGGCCCCCGCTGGTGCCGCGGCGCCAGACCGACAGGTCCGTTATGATCAGCACGCCGCCTTCGAGGCTGGTCGTTTGCGAGCCGGGCAGGGCGGTGACGAGGACGTCGAACGTCTCGTTGGCCAGGGCGCCGGCGGGCATCATGCCGCGGACCTCAACGGCGGCGGTGTTCATCGAGTCGATCCACTGGTCGATCTTGAGGCCCTGGAGCACCGACATCGTCTCGCCGACGCGCATGCGCATAAGCTGATTCAGGATCACCTTGCGAATCCCGGGCGGGCATTCCCGGGACCCTGTCGGTTTCGGTATGACCACCAGGCCGTAGCCGCGGACCAGGATCGTCTGGTCGACGGGGACCTCCCCGTACGAGCCGATCGAGTCATCGTAGCTGGCGACGGGTTTCGACGGTGCGGTTGGCGGCGGGGCCGGCGGCTTCGGGTCGCCAAACAGCGAACAACCGGCCAGCCCGGCCAGCAGCACAATCAGGGCGGAAGCAGCCACCCAGCCGAGCGGTTGGGCCGAGACCCACCGGCGGGTGCGGGACGAATGAAGGTTCGCCATCCGATTCACCTCGAGCAACAAGGAGCAACGTTTCCAGGCCGGTTCGGGATGCAGGATCGTATGATCGCTCGTATCAAGTGATCCATGCTAACCGTCTACGGGCGATTCGGTCAAGGTCCGCCTTGGGCGTTCGGCAGGGAGGCGGTCAGCGTTCAGTTGACTCCCGGCCGCTTCGTCGCCGACCGCTCGAATTCGATTGGCGAGACCGCCCCCCGGCCGCTAAGATTCGTTGGTGGCTCGAATCGAGTCCGAGGCGGGCGCGGCGTCGCGCTCACCATTTTCCGCGAACACCCTGGACGGTGGAACGTAGATAGCTGTGGACGAGCGTGAACACGCCAGCGACGAGTCGTTGATGTCGGCCTACCAGCACGGAACCGTGGCCGCCTTCGACGAACTTGTGGACCGCTATGTCCGGGAACTCCATGCGTTCCTGGCGCGGTTCGTCGGCGATCGGACGCTGGCCGAGGATATCTTGCAGGAGACGTTCCTGCAAATCCATCTGTCGGCGGACAGTTTCGACCCGTCGCAGCGGTTCCGCCCGTGGCTGTTCACGATCGCCGCGAACAAGGCGCGGGACCGGCTGAGACGCCAGGCCCGCCGGACGGCGGCGTCGCTGGATGCTCCGGTCGAAGGGCCGGAGGGAGACAAGGGCACGTTCCTGGACCTGGTGGTCTCCAATGCCCCTCCGCCGCACACGGACGTGGAGGAGGAGGAGACGCGGGTGGCGGTTCGCAAGCTCGTCCAGGGCATGCCCGCCCATTTGCGCGAGGTGTTGGTCCTGAGCTACTTCCATAACTTCAGCTACAAGGAAGTGGCCAGGATCCTCGATGTGCCTATCGGCACGGTCAAGAGCCGGCTGCACGCCGCGGTCGCCTACTTCGCACAGAAGTGGAGAGTGGCCGCGGGCCGAACCGGTGAACGTCGCAGCCGTTAAGTGCATACGTTCGTTCTAAGCAGGTTTTGTGCCCGCACGTGGGGTGGCATCAGGAGGTCTGGCTGTGGAAGCCAACGGATCGACCCGCGACGAGCCGCAGCGCCCGCCCATAAGCGACGACGACCTGCTGGACTGGTCCCTCGGCCATCTGGAGAGCCCGGGCCGCGAGGCGGTCGAGGAGCGGCTTGCCGATTCCCCGGACCTGCGGCAGCGCGTCGATGCGGTCCATCGCACCCTGGCCGTGCTGGACAAATACAAGGTCGAGCCGGCCGGCGACGACCTGGCGGATCGCGTCCGGCGGCATGTCGCCGAGGCCCGCGGCCGCACGCCCGAACGAAAGCTCCTCCGCCCGTCGCTGTTTAGCTTTGCCGAGATTGGGGCCGCTGCCGCCGCCATCCTGCTGCTTACGCTCGTGTTCGTGCCCGGCGCGATGCGGGCGCGGTGGATGAAGCAGCGGGTGGCTTGCGAGGCCAATATGCGGTCGATCGGCGTCGCGCTGGAACACTACGCCAACAATCACGACCGGATGCTCCCCTTCCCGGACCTGGCCGCGGGCGGCAACTGGCTGGCGCGCGACAACGGCCGGCATCCCACCGGCACGGCGCCGCTGTTCATTCTTGTCCGGGACAAGGCCGTCCAGTCGTCCGATATGGTTTGCCCCGCCTGCTCCGATCGCCCGTTCGTGGGCGAGACAGCCGGGCTGGTGGATTTTCCGAGCGCGGAATTCGTCTCCTACAGTTTCCAGAACCTCTACGGCGCGGCCACGCCGATCGTCCAGGATCGCGCCCGCCCCAGGCCGGTGCTGGCCGACCGCAACCCGCTGTTCCGCGACGGCCAGTTCTGCTCGGATGTCGCGACCACGAGCAACAGCTTCAACCACGGCCGCGACGAGGGCCAGAACGTTCTGTTCACCGATGGCCGAGTTCGCTGGGTGGATCGTCCTGAGGTCGATGGCGACAACATCTGGCAGGCGGGCTCGACGCGATCCTACAAGGGAACCGAGACGGCCACGAGCGCGACCGACTGGTTCTTCGCGCCCTGAAGTTGCACCTTGACCAAGGATGGCACGTGGATCTGCCCGAGACCCACTTCTACCTGTTCGGGATGGGCGACCGCCCGAAAATGCTCTACCGTTCCGGGCAACTGCTTGACGCGATGACGCGCGAAACCATTGCACGCTTTCCCGTGCGCTCCGAGCGGATCATGCCCGCGGACTACCGCGTGGAATGGGTCGCTACGGACGGATCAGCCGGTGCGATCTTCGAGGACGAGGCGGGCGTCTGGCTCGAACGTGGTCGGGAACTGCGCCCGCTGGCACGGGGCAAACTGTCGCTGCCGCAATTCGAGACGTTCCGTCACGCCGCGCTGCTCCGAGTGTTGCACCACGAAATGCTGATCAATATCATCGCGGGCCGGCCGGTGCCCAACCTGTTCGTTTACCCCAAGCCGTGGCTTCGCGACGCGGCGAGCGTCGCCATGGCGTTGAAGTTGACGGGCAATGTGAACCTGTTGAGCGATTGGATCGGCTCGCTTGCCGACCCATTCGACCGGAACAACGCCGGCAACAGCGAGCCGGACAATCTCGGCCAGACGCTGTATCTCGCGTCGCTCACGTCGTCGCCGGTCCATCCCGTGGTCGAGGCGGCAGTCGCAGCGGCGGAGCAATGCCGCCGGGGAGACTACATCGTCGGCATCACCGATGGCCGGGAGCATCCGGTCTACCAGACGAAGTGGCTGAAGTTCGGCCTGGCGGCGCTGAAACTGGACGACCCGTTCGAGATTCCCGAGATCGCCGACTCGTATTCGTCGCTGTTCTGGATGGGCTATCGCGACCGGCATGTGCCGGCTGGGCGGTTCAACCAGCGGCAGCGAGAGAGCTATCCGTATCTCGCCTGGGCGGAGGCGCACTTTCACGGCACGCCGCCGCCGATGGAGTTATCCAGCCCCGGCTACCCGATGACATGGGAGGCTGCCGCCTCGCAAGCGGAGTACGCGGCGATGGCCTGGGTGGGGCAGGATTTCACCGACCGGCGAATCTGCATGCCGCACTCGTGGCATGCCGCGGAGATGTTCCTCTACTTGATCGAAGCCGACTGACGGGAGCGGCGGAAGACATCGAGTGCCCCCGGGAACGGCCCGAGCGCTCGCTCGAAGATCCCCAGCGAGAACGCGATGGTCAGTCCATAGTTGGTGATCGGCACGCCGGCCCGACGGCAGTGGAGGATGCGCGACAGCATCTCGCGGCGGTTCCACATGCACGCCCCGCAGTGGATGACCAGTTGGAACCTGCCGAGTTCCTCCGGCGTCGTCGGGAAATCGTGGCCTTGCACGGTGGTGATGTCCAGCTTGCCGCCGACGTACTGCGTCAGCCAGCGTGGTATCTTTACCCGCCCGATGTCTTCCCCGATCGGATGGTGCGAACACGATTCAGCGATCAGCACCCGGCTGCCCGGGCGAAGCTGATCGATGGCCGCTGCTCCGCGGACGAGTTCGGCCAGGTCGCCCTTGTGGCGGGCGAACAGAATCGAGAACGAGGTCATCGGCACGTTGGGAGGCGTGTCCGCAGCCACCTTCAAGAATGCCTGCGAGTCCGTGACGACCAGCGCCGGCGGCCGCGTCAGTCGGGCCAGGGCCTCGCGCAGCTCGCGCTCCTTGACGACCATGCAGAACGCGTCGTGGTCCAGCAGATCGCGGATGGATTGCACCTGCGGGTTGATCAATCGGCCCTTCGGTGCTTCCTTGTCGATCGGCACGACGAGCACAGCCAACTCGCCCGGCGGAACGAGGTCGGACAGGATCGTCGGTGCGTTGATGAAATCCTCGGGCGCTGCGGCGATCAGCGCCTCGCGCAGTTCGAGCACACCTTGGCCCGCGGATGCGACGGTGGCGACTGTCGGAATCTGCGCGGCCGCCAACCGGGTCAGCAGGTCGGCTGGCGGGGCCGCCAGGTCCGACTTGTTGAACGCGACGATGGCCGGGATCTTGCGGCCCTCCAACTCGTTGAGTATCGCCTGCTCGAATGGCCCCCATTGGCCGGCCTCGGCGATGACGACACCGATGTCGGTGCGGTCGAACACCTGGCGTGTGCGGGCGACGCGAAGCTCGCCCAGCGCGCCGACATCGTCGATCCCCGCGGTGTCGATGAACAAGACCGGCCCCAGCGGCAGCAGTTCCATCGGCTTCTCGACCGGGTCGGTCGTTGTGCCCGCGACCTCGGACACGATCGATGCCGCCTGCCGGGTTATTGCGTTCAGCAGCGAACTCTTGCCGACGTTGCGCCGGCCGAACAGGCCGATGTGCAGTCGCAATCCCTTGGGCGTTGGGTCCATCCGGGTCATTTCTCCGCAGCGTCCTTGCCGGCCGGCGGCGGCGCCGATCCGAGCTTGGTTACGTTCTCCGCGCTAGTCAGTTCGTCGATCTGGGCCGCGCTCAGGATGCGACACGACAGCAGAATCTCGCGAACCGTCCTGCCTTCCTGGGCGGCGGACCGGGCGACTGACTGGGCCATCTCGTGGCCGATCTTCTCGACCAATGCCGTCAGGATGGCGGACGCGCCGTTGACGTTCTGACGACAGCGAGCTTCGTTCGCCTCGATGCCTTCGACACACAATCGCCGGAACATGGAATTCGCGTTTGCCAGCAGGCCCAGGTTGGCCAGCAGGGCGTCGGCGATCAGCGGCAGGAATGGGTTCAGTTCCAGCGAACCCGAGGCCGCCGCGTGCGCGATCGCCACGTCGTTAGCCATCACGGCCATCGCCGCCTGGGACACCGCTTCGGGGATCACCGGGTTGACCTTCGCGGGCATGATCGACG
>JAQTVL010000209.1 GCA_028706835.1 Phycisphaerae bacterium
TCGTGACATGAAGGTGTGGGAGAGGTCGCACCAGTTGACGCTCGCGGTCTACAAGGAGACTCGGTCTTTTCCGCGAGACGAGTTGTACGGCTTGACGAGCCAGATGCGGAGAGCCGCGGTATCGGTCCCCGCCAACATTGCGGAAGGCTGCTGTCGAGGAAGCGACCCGGACTTCGCGCGGTTCCTCCAGATAGCCATGGGCTCTGCGAGCGAACTCGATTATCACCTGCTGCTGGCACGCGATCTTCAGTATCTGCTTCCGGAGTCGCATGCAGCCTTTCTCCCTTCGGTATCCGAGGTGAAACGCATGCTGGCGTCCCTGATAAACAGAGTGCAGGCCGGATGATTGTCCTGCTGAAAGCTGACCGCTGAGAGCTGACAGCTTGAGGGTTCGATTATGGGTCTGAAAACGTATCAAGGCTCTACGATGGCGGAGGCGCTGGCCAGCGTCAAACGCGACCTCGGGCGCGACGCGGTGATTCTCCAGACGCGGACGATTCGCCGCGGGGGGCTGCTCGGGTTCGGCGGGCGCGAGATTGTCGAGATCACCGCCAGCGGCGACGTGAACGTGATGCCCAGGCCGGTGCGCACGGGGGCGGCTGGGCGGGCCGACGGCCTGGCGCGGATGTTCGGGCAGTCGCACGCGGCTGCGGCGGTCGTCGAGCTGCCAAAGCCGGCTGATGCAATGAAGCCCGGCGACGGCGCGATGCTCAAGGACGAGCTGTCCGCGATCCGCGAGATGGTGACCGACCTGGTCCGCGAGCAGAAGACGGCAAAGCTGCCGGACCTGCCGGAGGAGTTGTTCGCCGCGTATCTGCAACTGCTCGAGTCGGAAGTGGCGGATGAGATGGCGCGGAAGATCGTGCAGTCGCTGCGGTCGCAGTTGACGGGCGAAGAGACAAGCGACCGGCGCAAGGTGCGCGACGCGCTGGTCGGGTGCATCAGCAAGATGATCCCGACGGCTGGGCCGGTCGCGATCGCGTCGACCGGCCGGGCCCGCGTGGTGGCGCTGGTCGGCCCGACCGGCGTCGGCAAGACGACGACGATTGCGAAGCTGGCGGCCAACTACAAGCTGCGCGAGAACCGCCGCGTCGGGCTTGTGACCATCGACACGTACCGCATCGCCGCGGTGAATCAGCTCGCGACGTACGCCCAGATCATCGACGTCCCGCTGAAGGTCGTGCTCACGCCGGCGGAACTGAAACAGACGATGGCCGAATTGGCCGGCCAGTGCGACATCATCCTGCTGGACACGGCGGGGCGGAGCCCGAACGACGCGCTGAAACTGAACGAACTGCGCGGATTTCTGGCGGCGGCGCAGCCGGACGAGACGCACCTGGTGCTCAGCTCGACGTGCCATCCGTCGGCGATCAAGTCGGCGGTGCAGCGATTCTCGCCGCTCGGGGTGAACCGAATAATCCTGACAAAGCTGGACGAGGCAGTGAGTTTCGGTATCATCCTCCAGGTCGTCGGGCAGGTGAATGCGTCGCTGAGCTACGTGACGACCGGGCAGGACGTGCCGGACGACATCGAGGTTGGATCGGCCGCCAGGCTGGCGCGGTGGATCGTCAACCGTTCGCTGTCGGACGACGCGGGCGGCCTGAACGTGACGGTCGCGGACGCGGCGTCGCAGGCGGCAGACGGGGATCATGCTCATGCTTGACCAGGCAACCAGGCTGCGAGAACTCGTCGAAGCGCGTGAGCGCGGGGAGACGATCCCCGCGAACGATGCGACGCCGGATTCGCGAAACGATAGATCAAGAATCGCGCCGCGCGTCATCGCAATCGCCAGCGGCAAGGGCGGCGTCGGCAAGAGCCACGTCGCGGCGAACCTGGCGTACTGCATTTCGCGGGCCGGGCGAAAGACGCTGCTCGTGGATGCCGACCTCGGCATGGCCAACCTCGACCTGCTGCTCGGCCTGACGCCGGGGCGGAATCTCGGCCACGTCGTTACCGGCCAGGTCGACCTCGGCGCGACGCTGATGGAAGGGCCGGGCGGCATGTTGTTCCTGCCCGGCGCGTCGGGCCTGGCGCGGGCGGCGGACCTGTCGGAGAACGAGCGCGGCCGGCTGATGGATCAACTGTTCTGCCTGGAGGAGTCAGCGGAGCTGATTATCATCGACACCGGCGCGGGCATTTCGCGGAACGTGATCGCGTTCGCGTCGGCGGCTGACGACGTGCTGGTCGTCACGACGCCCGAGCCGACCGCGATGACCGACGCCTACGCCCTGATCAAAGTCCTGCACGGCACGGGATACGATGGCCGAATCGGCGTGGTGGTCAACCAGGCGGTTGACCGGGCCGAGGGCAGGGGCGTCTACACCCGGCTGGCCAAGACGACCGCCCGGTTCATCGGCCGAACGATTTACGATCTGGGTTTTCTGCCGGCGGACCCGCAGGTCGGCCTGGCGGCACGGAATCGCCGCCCGGTCGTCGCCTGCCAGCCGGCGGCGAAGGTGAGTCGAGCGATGGTGGAACTGGCGGCCCGCCTGTTGGCGGACGGCCAGGCGTTGCACCGGGCGCACGCACAGCCCGGGATTTTCCGACGGATCGCCGGGCTGTTCTTCTGACGGATCAGAAGAGCTTTTGCCTGTGACAGCCCGACTTGGAGCCAAGGATGGCTACTCGCAACAGCAGCAGCAATCAAGCCGCGCCCCGGCCGGGCACCCCCACGTCCGCGACCATACGCATGGGCTCGCTGGCGGGCGGGGCGCTGGGCCTGCTGGGGTTCTCCCTGGCGATCGTCTGCGGCCTGTCAGCCGGTAACGGTTTCTCTCAAATCATTACGAAAGCTATAGTTACTGCTGTTTCGTTGGCGATTCTCGGCGGGCTGGCCGGGACGATCGCCGGGCATGTCATCCGCGAGCAACTCATTCGCCGAACAACCGAAATCCAGCAGAGACAAGAGGAGGCCCGCCAAGCTCAGGTGGCCGCTGCGGGGGCTAAGCGGGCCATCCCGGAGGGCGATCCGTCTGGCTCGGGCGGTGATTCCGGATGATAATTTAGGTAAAATAGTGTTTGACTATATTACCCATATTGGCTAGATTACCAAAAAGACAAGTCCGTTTGAGAGGAAACCAGATCATGGCACGCACCAGCACGGCTGTCCCGATTGCGGCGAAAACCCCGAACAAGTTGACCGCGCCGGCCATGGACATGACCAAAATCTGGCAGGCCTA
The DNA here is from genome assembly GCA_028706835.1 of Phycisphaerae bacterium. GTDB lineage: Bacteria > Planctomycetota > Phycisphaerae > JAJVII01 > JAJVII01 > STB-87. Next base: position 3,180 of record JAQTVL010000209.1, read on the forward strand.
CAAGACCCAGCCGACCGAGGGGCTGCGAAATCAGCTCGTCGAGTATTACCTGCCGCTGGTTCGCTACAACGCCGAGCGGCTGCACGTCAAGCTGCCCGACGAGGTCGACGTGGACGACCTGGCCCAGGCCGGCATTTTCGGCCTGGTTGATGCGATTAACGCGTTCGACCTCGGGCGGGGCGTGAAGTTCGAGACCTACTGCGCCCAGCGGATTCGCGGCGCGATCCTCGACGAGCTCCGGGCGATGGACTGGGTGCCCCGGCTGGTCCGCAGCCGGGCCCACAAGCTGAACGAAACCGCCCGGGCCCTCGAGGCCGAACTCGGCCGAAAGCCCACGGAAAAGGAACTGGCCAAACGGATGAGCCTGCCGATGGGCGAGTTCAACCGCCTCCGCCGCGATGCGTCAGCCGTCTCGCTGGTCAGCCTGTCGCGGACGCACTACGAGACCGACAGCAACAAGGACGTGACTGAGTTGGACGTCCTGCGCGACCCGGCTGGTCGCGACCCGGTCAACGAGGCCCAGCGGGCCGACCTGAAGGATCTGCTCACCCGGGGGCTTACCCGGGCGGAGCGGCTGATCCTGATCCTTTACTACTACGAAGAAATGACGATGAAGGAAATCGGTTCGACGCTGGACCTGAGCGAGTCGCGGGTGTCCCAGATGCACAGCGCGATCCTGGACCGTCTGAAGGGCCAACTGAACAACCGGCACCGCGAGTTCGCCAAGGTGCACTGAGGCGGGACATTCGCAACTGGACACCCGCCTTGGGCCGGGAGTATGATGCCAATGGAGGTGGTTCATGCGACGGTCCTATAGCGTGGTCATCGAGCGAGACGAAGATGGGTGGTACGTGGCGACCGTGCCGGCGCTGGCGGGGTGCCATACACAGGCCAGGAGCCTCGATACTCTCGTCAAGCGGATCCGCGAAGCCATCCAGTTGTGCGTCGAGGTGAATGGTCCTCCGCCGTTGTGACCCCTGACGATCTGCGAAAGCTCCTGTGAAGACGCCTGGCTTTGCACACGCTGCTTCAGGTTTCCTTCCCCGATGGTCGATACATAGTCCCGGCCGAGCCGATCCCGACCGGACGGCGCGACTCGCCGCGGAGCGGACGCCATGACGACCATCGGCACCGGCATCGCCGGATCGATCGCTGCCACGCCACTGGCTGGGCAGGCCCGCACACAGCAGGCCCAGACCGAGCAGGCGGAAGAGACCGCCGAATCGAAACAGCTCAAGCGGATGTCCGACGTGCAGGAGCACGAGGTCGAGGACACCGAGCAGACGCAACTGGACATTCGTCCCGACGAGCGTCGCCAGCGCCGCCGCCGCAGGAAAGGCCAGAGCGAGCCGGAGGCGGATGCCGTCGATTTCGTCGAGCTATCATCGCCTCGGCCGGGGCAACCCGCGGCGAAGGCGGCTGCGAACGATGCCCCCGCGCCGCCCGCAACGACATCGAAAACTTCGCGCCTTCCGCAGGAGCCCGGCGGCCTGCTCGACATCGAGGCGTGAAGCCTCTGACCAGCGCCATCACTCATCCTTCGCCTTCGCCTTCTCCGTGGCTCCCCGCAGCCCGCTCGGCTATAATGCCTCCTGCTTGACTGGAGCGTTTCATCCATGACTGACCGAAAACCCAATGCGAAACCGGCTGCCGCTGCCGGCGCCGTCCTGCGATTCGTCAAGATGCACGGCATCGGCAACGATTACGTCTACGTCGACCTGTTCGCCAATCCCGATCTGCCCGGCGAGCCGGCTGACCTGGCGATCAAGGTGTCCGATCGCCACTTCGGCATCGGCAGCGACGGGCTGATTCTCGTTGGCCCGAGCGAGACCGCCGACGTGCGGATGCGCATGTTCAACGCCGACGGCAGCGAGAGCCAGATATGCGGCAACGGCATCCGCTGCGTGGCCAAACTCGCGTTCGATGCCGGGCATGTGAAGGGCCGGCGGATCACCGTGGAGACCCGCGCCGGCATCAAGACGCTCGACCTGACGATCGCCGGCGGCAAGGTGTCGGCTGTTCGGGTGAACATGGGCCCGCCGACGCTGGCCCCCGCGGAAATCCCCGTCAAGCTGCCGGGCGAGCGGGCGATCGGCGTGCCGATCAGCCTGAACGGCCGGCGGTTCGACATGACGTGCGTGTCGATGGGCAACCCGCACGCTGTGTTCTTCTGTGAGAGCCTCGACGCGATCGACCTGAACCTGTACGGCCCGACGATCGAGCGGCACCCGATGTTCCCGGAGCGCGTGAACGCCCACTTTGTCCGCGTCCATAGCCGCTCCGAGGTGACAATGAAGACCTGGGAGCGCGGCAGCGGCATTACGCTGGCCTGCGGCACGGGCGCGTCGGCGGTGTGCGTGGCCGCCGTGCTGAACAAGCGGACCGACCGCAAGATCGTGGCCCATCTGCCGGGCGGCGACCTGTCGCTGGAGTGGGACGAAGCAAGCAACGACGTATTCATGACCGGCCCGGCGGTGGAGGTGTTCCGGGGCGAGTGGCAGGGGCGGTGACAACTTGGGGAGGACGTGGTCATGCATCTGTATCCCGTTTGTCTAGTGAGTCTGGCGGCCTGCGTTGGCACAATGGTTTTTTCAATCCAGGAGAAGCCATGGCCCGCCACAGGTTGCATGGTGCTGGGCCTAGCCGCGATCATTGGACTCGCCTGCGCTGTTGCCCTGTTGGGTCATCAGGGAGAACTGTGCGCCCTTCGCAAACAGATAGCTGAACTGCGATCGGAACTCCAACAGAAGACGCAGTGACAACCACTATGTTCACTGACATTCGCAAACACTACAGTTTCTCGCCCGACGAGGTCGTCCTCGTGACCGTCACCGAATCTGCCGGCCAGGTCTGCCGGCTCGCCTGCTTTGAGCCGCGGCAGACGCTGTCGGCGGACGCCGTCGGCGTTGCAGCGCTCTACGTGCTCGAAGGCACGGGCATCGTCACGATGGGCGAGAAACAGGAATACGTGTCAGCCGGCTCGCTCGTGGCGGCGGACCCGTTTCTTCCGGTCGCGGCGACCAACCCCGGCCCGGGGCGGCTGGTCATGCTCCTGATCTCCTGCAAACAATAAGGTCGAGGATAGACACACATGCCTGACCCGATCAGCGACAGGCTCTCCGATATCTTTGAACGTCTCGTGGCCCTCCGCCACGAACTGCACTCCATGCCCGAACTCGCCTATCAGGAAAAGCAGACCAGCGCCCGGCTGGCGGCCTGCCTGGGCGAGATTCCCGGGCTGGACGTTCGCACCGGACTGGCCCGCGGCACGGGCATTGTCGCGACGCTGAACACCGGCCGGCCCGGGCCGGTCGTCGCGCTGCGGGCTGACATCGACGCCCTGTCGATCCAGGAGCAGAACGACGTCGCCTACGCCTCGAAGAACAAGGGCCTCATGCACGCCTGCGGCCACGACGGCCACGCCGCCTGCCTGGTCGGCGCCGCCACGGTGCTCGCGTCGATGCGCGACCAATTGTCGGGCGTCGTGCGGTTCATCTTCCAGCCGGCTGAGGAAGACGGCCGGGGGGCTGATGCCATGATCCGCGACGGCGCGCTGAACGATCCGCCGGTGCAGGCGATTTTCGGGCTGCACGGCTGGGCGGCGCTTGCGGTCGGCCAAATGGCCACGCGGGCCGGGGCGCTCATGGCGTCGACCGACGGTTTCCGCGCCACGATCGTCGGCAGGGGCTGCCACGGGGCCGCCCCGCACCTGGGCATCGATCCGATCGTGGCGGCCAGCCACGTGGTCGTCGCGCTCCAGTCGATCGTGGCCCGCACGATGGATCCGCTTAAGAGCGGCGTAGTCACGGTGGGCAAGCTCCACGCGGGGACCGCGATCAATGTGATCCCGCCGCAGGCGGAACTGAGCGGCACGATTCGCGCCCTCGACGCGGACGTTCGCGAACACCTCCGCACGCAGGTCGAGCAGGTGATCCGCCACACGGCGGCGGCCCACGGCTGCCGGGCGGACATCGCGCTCGATGGCGGCTACCCGCTGGTGGTCAATGATGCGAAGATGGCACAGTTCGTGGTCGACACCGCGACCGACATCCTCGGCAAAGACAACGTCGACGCCGCCCGCCCGCCGAGCATGGGCGGCGAAGATTTCTCCTGCTACCTGGAAAAGGTCCCCGGCTGCTTCTTCTTCATCGGCCTGTGCCCGCGAGGCCGAACCGATTTCCCCGCGATCCACAGTCCGACATTCGACTTCACCGACGAAGCGATCGCCGTCGGTGTGCGACTGTTCTGCGAACTGGTTCTGCACGCCAGAGGCGGGGCGCTGAACGGGTGACAAATCGCCTGTCGCACGCCATTCGGCGCCGTCTGCACTCGGTTCCCGCCGAGGTTACCACTGCTCACCGTCGCACACTGTCCGTGCGGGTTTCTTGCTGTCGGTTACAGGCGAAAGATTTTTCGTCAAAAGCGCGCACAAAAGCGGCCCACGCTTCGCTGCGAAGAGGCAAGCGACAGCCGACGTCGGGGCGGAACGCCGAG
>JAQTVL010000210.1 GCA_028706835.1 Phycisphaerae bacterium
TCAACCGTAAGAATCATCCGTGAAACCACATCAGAATCAACCGTCGGGAAGCAACCTCACTTGAAGTTTGACCGCACGATCGCTTCGGCCAGTTCGGGGCAGACGCTGTTGCCGATGGCGGCAACCTGGTCGGCCTTTGTGCCCGTCAAGATGTACTCGTCAGCGAATCGTCCGAACTGGGCGCGGAGCAACTCGCTGGGCTGGAGCATCCGCAGGCCGATGTCCGTGATCTGGTAGTCAACGCCATACACGCTCACCAGGCCCATGCGTGCCCGGTCTGTGATCGTGTGAAGCGGGTTTCGGGCGTCCTGATCCTGCCCGCCGTGTGAGTAGTATTTCACCAGGAACGCCCGTACATCGGCGACATGGTTGCCGCCCGCCGTGATCGTCTGCATGGGGTTGCGAGGGTCCACATGCTCGGTTTCTCCGAAGTTAAACCGTTGCAGAAAAGCGGCCGCGAGGGCGAAACGGTTCTGTGTGTCCAGAGTGGAGATCGGATCGGACGGGCTGGTCGCCCGGCCGTTCGTTTCGCCGTTGTCGCCGTGATACTTCGACAAGAACGCCTCGACTTCGCCCAGCGCGTGGCCGGCGCCTGCAGGCCTTGCCGGGTTGCCGTTGCCGGCCGTGATCGTTGGCATGGGATCGCCCGCTTCGCTGCCAGTCGCTCCAGTGCGGAACTTCGTGACGTGCGGAATGACCACGCCGTTGGCATCACGTGAGCCTGTCACCGTTCGCATGGGTTCGTCGGCAGATCGCAAGCCGCCAGTGGCGCCCGCGTGGTTGCACGTCACAATGAACGGTTCCTTGGCGTCGATGACGTACCGCATGATCCCGCGGGCGATCCGCCGCATCGTCGCCTCCGCGAGCGGACGCTTCCGCTCGAAGATCGAGGGGCATGGCAAGCTCCAGTCGATGCACTCGGCGGCGGATCTCCAGGGCTTCAAGTGAAGCGTCAGGGCCTTCTTTCGCGGGGCGTGGGTGCGCTCGGGCCATGTAATCGGCACGCCGTCGCAACGGGCGACCAGGAAGAAACGCTTCCGCGTTGTCGGCACTCCATAATCGGCGGCCACAAGCTCCCGATGCTCAACCTCGTAGCCGAGACTCCGCAACTGGCTGACCCAGCGAAGAAACGTCTGACCTTTTTTTTCCTTGACGATCTTTCCCTCGTCGTCCAACGGTCCCCACGTCACGAACTCCTCCACGTTCTCAAGTATGATCACGCGGGGTTTGACAGCCTTCGCCCAGCGGATGACGATCCAGGCCAGGCCGCGAATCCGCTTGGACAGCGGCTTGCCGCCTTTGGCCTTGCTGAAATGCTTGCAGTCCGGACTGAACCAAGCCAAGCCGACCGGCCTGCCGCCCGTGGCCGCAAGCGGATCAACATCCCAGACGTCCTCGCACAGGTGCCGCGTGTGCGGGTGGTTGATGCCGTGGATTTCGACGGCCCGCTTGCTGTGGTTGATGGCGATGTCCACGCACCGGCCCAGCGCCGCCTCGATGCCCAGGGACGCGCCGCCGGCGCCGGCGAAGTTGTCCACGATCAATTCCTGCTCGATGCGTCCGCGAACGCAAGCGGTCCGCCTGTCCATGAATCCGAGATTCGTTTTGGTTGCGAACGTCGTCATTCGGATGTTCCCACTTCATTCGCGGCCGGGGGCGGCGGGGCCTTATGCACGCGCAGGCCGTGGCGCGCGAGGGCGCGGTCAAGGTCGGTGCGATCGGGTCCGAGGTTGGTTTTCACGTTGGACAAAAGTTCGTCCCGCTGCGGGCCAGGCCCCATGTCGGCGACCGCGCGGGCGATGCCGATCCGCTGGCGGTCCTTGGCGGCGTTCCGTTGCCACAGCCACGCCACGGCCAGCAGCAGGCCCGCCACGGCCGCGATCGGCCAGCCGCTGCCCGACGCGTTGACCTGGACGCTGACCGGTTTGACGTCGCGCCCCGCGCTGGCGGCGTCGAGGTTTTGCGCCGCGACGGCGGACTGACTGGTGGGGTTGCTGGCGGGGGCGGCGACAGAAATCGTCGGCGACACGGTGGCCGTGCCCTCCGGGGCGACCGTCAACTCCGGGCTGGCCACGTCAACCTGTGCGCGGACATCCGCTATGGGCTTGCTGGTTGAGACGCTCACGACGGCGGCGGGCTGCGTGGCCGATCCGACAGCCACGGCGTTGGGCTGAACGCAGCCGCAAACAGCCAATAGCCAATAGCCAATAGCCAATAGAAAAAAAACAAAGAGCGGTTGAAAAGATTCGCGGGCGAGTTTGTCTTCCATGACGATCGTTCCTTTTCTGGCCTAATGGCTAATGGCTATTGGCTGTTGGCTGCTCAAAGCAGCGAATAGATCAGGGTCAGGACCATGCCGGCGGCGAACTTGCAGGACTCCTTCTGCGTGGCGACGCCGTCGGCGTTGTCGGCGCCGTGCCGGGCGGCGGCGGCTGTTACCTGGTCGGTCGAGGCGCGAAGCTCGTCGGGCGTCATCTTCGCCAGGGCCGCGCGCAGCGGGGCGTCCGTGTCGCCCGCGACCAGTAGATTCAAAAAACCCTCCAACTCCGTGTCGCTGTACTGCAACAGCGGCGGGCCGTACTTTTCGACCCACGGCTTCATTGCGTCCGGGACCCGGCTGATAAGGTCAGCGATTGTGATGTTCAACATTGCGTTCTCCTCGATGCTGTTTTTGTTTTGTTACTTTTTTGCGTCCTTGTTCTTTTTGACCTGCACGAGCCAGGCCCGCTCCACTTGCGCGTAGCGCAGGGCGTCGGCGTCGGCGAGCCGCAACGGATCGTCCGCCGGCAGGCCGGCCCTGCGGGCGATCTCGGCGGAATGCGCGGCGAAATTTTGCAGGTCGCCGTAAAACGTCGGCGAGCAGAAAATGGGGCGCGTCTTGTCGAGCACGTACACAAGCCAGTTCACCGTCGCCGCGCGCCAGTAGGAATCGAATACCGCCGCGTTGGCGGCAAGCCGCTCGCGCGCCGCATCCGCCGGCTGACTGGCCGGGACCGACTCGGCGGCGGCTGCGTTGGCGTCGATCTGCCGGGCCATGCCGGGCATCGCCTGGAGCCCGCTGCAACCCGAAAAGAAGGCAATAGCCAATAGCCAACAGCCAATAGGCAACAGCATCGATCTTCCATTTTCGTTCTTCATGCCGCGCTTCCTTTCCGCCCCGCGGGGCGTTTGTTTGTCAGAACAGACCCGCCGGACAGGCGAAGGTCCGCTCCTGGAGCGACTCGTACAGATGTCGCATGTCGGCGGGGCTGGCCGGATAGTTAGACCAGCACTGCACCGAGTCCTTGCCCGGCCCCTTGACCAGCCGCTCGCACAGCCGCCCGCAATCGGTCGCATGGCAGCACCGCGAGAACCGATGAATAAACAACTCCCTCGGCGTCCCGGCGATCGCCAGGATTTGTTCGCGCATCGGCTTGGCGTCCTTGCACGTCATGGGCACTCCACGGTCAGCGAGAGCGTCGTGCCGTCCGGGCAGAAGGCCTCCAGCCCGACGTGGTTGTAAACGGTCGTTCCGACCCCCGACAATCTGCAATCCGCGTTGAACGACAGCCCCGCGACGGCGCTCCAGCAGTTTTCGCTGCCGTACTGAAAACCCCAGGTGCCGAACGCTTCGGCGTAATGCAGCTTGCAACTGCCGCCCACGCCGAAAAAGTTCCAGGTCCATGCGCCGCCGCTGGCGGTGACATCGAGGAGGGCCATCGTGCCGAGGATTGCGTTGGCGCAGGGGCCTCCCGCCGTCAATGCAATGACCATGTTGAGGGAAGGGAGCAATGCCCGCGACCCGTCCGCGTGGAATTTCATCTTCCCGTCGAAATCCAGGATTTGACTTCCGGGCATCATGCGCAGGCCCCCCCCGCGTCGGGCACTTCGCCTGCGTCCCAAAGGATGAAACTGCCGTCGGTCTCCAGAAACGCGGTGCCATACGTCGCGCCCGCGATCATCAGTCCGACGGGGCGGGGCTTGGCCGGCTGGATCGGCGTGCCCGCCGGTGTTGAGCCGGGATCGGAATCGCCCAGGACGGTCGTGCCGTCCAGCTTGGTGACCTTGTACGCGGCGGCGCAGGTTGTCTCGGGTCCGCCCATGTCGCCGCTGACGTAGGTGACGAGCACGGGGAACAAGCCTCGTTCGGCGTAGACCGGCGCGGGGGGCAGTTGGTCGGGGCGGCGGGCGTAGGCCGGATCGATCGCGCCGGGCCGCGAGCGGGCCAGCAGGTTTTGAATGACCGGATTTCCTGTCAGGCGGCTCATATTTGCGCGGCCTCCAGATAATCGACGCTGTCCGGGCTGGACGCGTCCGCCGCGATCGGCGCGAGCAGGGCGGCCGCCCCGGCGACGCCGCCAGCCGTAACCGCGCGGACCGCCAGGTGGACGGTCAGGCCGTCCGCCCAGGCGGGCGTGAGCGTTTTGGTTTTTGTGACCTCGCCGGAGATCGTGATCGTGTCGATCGGAGCAGCCCAGTCCGGCGTTCCGTCGGCGGCGACCTCGCACACCTGGACGGCGACGGCCTTGCCGCGCTCGCCTGCGGAATCGTACCGGAACTTGAGCTGCAATTTGCCGCCCGCGATCGCCGTCAGCCGGCAGGAGTCAGCGCGGACCGCGTTTGGCGTGTTGCTGACCACCTCGCCGCCCGAAATCCGCACCAGGCACGCGGCGGCGGTGCCCTCCTCCTCCGTGCCGGAGTCGCTCACCGCGCGGAGCGCGTAGTAATAGTCGGTGTCCTCGTCATGGCCGGCGGCGAGAACGCGCAGGCTCTTGACGCCCGGCTGCCCGCAGCCGACGGGGCTGTCGTAATCGATCGCCAACTTGCTGCCCACGCCGCGATATGCCAGGTACCCGCCGCTGCCGGGCTTTGACCAGCCGGGGCTTGCCCAGGGGGCGTCCATGCCGAACGGAGTCGGGGAGTTGTGGCGGATCATGAAATCACGCTCCCGGTCCGCACGCCCGGCCCCGTCATCGTCAGCGAAAGCACGGTGGTCGATCCGTCGGCGCCCTTTATGGTCCAGATGCCCGTGTCCGCGTCATAGGCGGCCTTGCCCGCCAACCTGGCCAGGATGACCTCGACGGCCTTTTTGAGCGTTACCGGCGAGCCGGTGGAGTCGATGTCGGTTTCGAGCAGCGCGCCGATGACTTCTCCCGCCGTGTAGATCACCGGCGGCACGGCGACGACGTACACGCCCTCCGTCGCGCAGCTCACCACCAGGGCGAGCACGTCGGCGTTGGTCTCGGCCGTCAGGAGGTCGAAGTCGTAATAGCCGCCGGTGGCGGCGGTGGGGTTGGCGTCGTCGGTGGCGACCGGGCCTGCCCAGTCCTTGTCGATGGTGGCGGTGATCGCGGCGGCGGCCGTCGTCACCGGGTTGCCGAGGGCGTCGCAGGCGAACACCCGCCATTTTTGTCCGGCAGTGTTTTTCAACATTTTATAAACACGCTCCTAATTTTGAGCCAACCGCAGACCCAGCGGGAAACCATCTGGCTCGCCAACCGCGCCTGCGTCGGGGTAACTCGTCAGCCCGTCGGGGAGGAGTAGGCTGTACGACCCGCGCCCACTGGCCGCGAGTGACTTCTTCCAATCATTCGCCACACATGTCGCCAAGGACGTACCAACATAGGGGTTGTCAGTGGTGTTGTTGTGCAATCCGATCGGCAACAGATTCGCGTGAATGTCCTCGTAGAAATTGTCGGTGAACAGTCCGAAATATCTGTTCGCTCCGCCATCATTACAAGCGATGTCCGTGTCCGTGTTGCCCCAAGCCACGCAACTAACAATGATGTTGACGACAGTCGAACCCTGCGTCACGACGTTGATTCCATGTCCGGTGTTGTAAGATGCTTCGCATTCCACACAGAGGGCCGTCGAGGAGTCCATCCTGATCCCGTCGGTTCCATTGCCGTAAGCGCGACAACGCAAGACCAGGCAGTAGGTGCCGGGTACGTAGAACCCGTTGCCCACGCAGTTCTGGGCCACGCAATCCGCGACGATAGAACTATTGCCATATACATAGAATCCATGATCGCCCACCGCGTCTCCGCAACCATCGACGATGCAACGACTGAATTTGCCGCCCGTGCCGGTGGAGTATATCCCGTAGGTGGTTGTGGAATGACCCTGGCAACCGATGATCGTGTTGTAATTGCCCGTTACGGCCAGCCCAATTTTCGCGGCGACCTCGCTTCTGGCGTATACGTTCCGCAGAATTACTTCAGTCCCGCTAACGGTGACGGCGGCACTCCCGGTTATGCTCGTCGGCTGCACCAGCACTCGCGTGTTGGTCTCGCGCAGGTCGCCCGCCGTGGCCGAGTAGCCCTCGAAGGTGATAGGAATGGCCGTCGTACCATTGTTTGCGAAGGTTACTTCCTCGTCCCACGTCCCCGGCCCTATGTTCACTCGCGGCGGGTCGCCTGCGGCGTTGACTTTCAAAGTAATAGCAGTGGTCGCCGCATACTGGATGGTCGCCCACGCGCCGCCGACGCGGATGGCCTTGTTCGCCCTTACTCCCGGTCCCCAATCTGTTATCGTCTCAACCACTAAAATGACATTCGCATTCCCACCGTAAGACAATTGCGAGATGCAAGCCGAAAGTTTTTCGCCCGCCGCGTCGAATAAGACCATGTCATCAACAGCGGAATCACCCCACCCCGTCCCGCCATTATTTGTGATGGACCACTCAGTTGCCGAAACGGCTACCGCTGTAGCATCTGCAATGGAAGCCACTGGCCCATCATCCACACCCATCCTCGGACCTCCGCCGTTAAGATTATTCGCCGCCGCTCCTTTTGTGACGTAGAATTCCGTGTAATTCATTTCGGCGACTCCTTCACAACAGGAGTCGCTATCGCGGCAGCCGCCACGCGGACAGCCCTCGCGTCAACCGCGCTCGCCATAGACCTCGCCGCGTCGGGGCCGTACACCGCCGCAAGTTCGGTCTCGAGCGCGGCCTTTTCGCCCGCCGTCGCCTCGGCCTCAAGCGCCTGCGAGACCAATCGCCGCTCGCATTCGTAGAAGAAGTCCTCCGGCGAATCGCCGTTCTTTTCCACCGTCGCGCCGCACAGGCCCGCCACTTCTCGGTATCCAAGCGACCGCACGGCGGCGGCGTCCAGCCCGCCCGCCTTCGCCGCCGCCATACCGATGTCAGTGTATTTGCTCATGTTTCAGGTCTCCACGAATCACACGAATAAAGACGAATGAAGCGAATGAAGAAAAAGCAAAATTCCTGCTGTTTTTATTCGTGACATTCGTGTTCTCTTTGTTGTTTTTTCTCTTCACTATGCCGCCCAGTCAAGCTGGCCGCTGGAATAAATCCGGCCGTCGATTTCCGCCATGACGTATCTTGTGGCCGCCCCGGCGATCGTCAGGTCGATCTGCGCTGCGCCGGTCGCGGAGGTCTCCAGCAGGTAGTGTGCGTGCGCGGTGATCGCCTCGATCTGCGTGGTGCCGGCGACCACGGCGACCGTGTTATCGGTGGCGTCCGGGGCGGCGTATTCGGTGTCCGCGATCCACAGGCGGACGAGCAGCCGGCTGGACCCGGGGCTGGACGCCTGCACGGTGATCCGGCGGCAGTTGGCGTCTTCGGCCGCTGCGGTGACGGCGACCCCGCCGGCGGCGCGGAACATCGAGCGGCTGCGGTAGTCGGTAATGTCCGCGATCG
>JAQTVL010000211.1 GCA_028706835.1 Phycisphaerae bacterium
GAATGCAGGCGATGACCGATCAGGTGGCCAACGAGCCGGTGATGCTCATGCTGGAGAACGAGTCCGAGTTATACGGCGACTACCCAGCCGAGTGCCTGGACATCTTCCAGAACGTTCGCTCACCGAAGCTGGCGATGGCGTTCGACTTCGCGAACTTCGTGTCCCGCAAGTCGATCGACGTCTACGCCGCCTGGCAGCAGCTCTCGCCGTTCGTCAAGCACATCCACGTCAAGGACTACATCCCCGGCGAGAAGACCGCGTGCGTCCCCGGCGAAGGCATCGGCCGGGTGAAGGACATCCTGGCCGAGGTTGCCCGGGCCAACTACCAGGGTTTCCTGACGCTCGAGCCGCACCTGGGCAGAGCCGAGCGGTTCCAGGGCTTTTCCGGGGTGGACAAGTTCAAGCAGGCAGCAGACGCCCTGGCCGCGATCTGCCGTGAGGTCGGGATCAAGACGCAGTAACAATCTCATAGCCTTCGACGGGCGGACAGGGCTTCGGGGATATCCCTGGGAAACTATCCGTTCAGGACGGCTGGTCTTCCGGCAAATGCGCCGGAAAATTCCAGGCAAACTCGAGGAAAGAGCAGTAGAAGATGGGTAATTTCTGCCGATCTTACGTCCTGTATGCATCGTAATTCGTCTCACGCAGAAGTCTCCTGAATTCCTGGGCTTGTTGCGTTCTGTCAACAAACGGACGGGGCAATGTTGCTTTTTCGCAACACTCCGCAGGGATCGTCCTGGAGCACGTAGAAATGGAGTGTAATTTTAACTTGTTTCCGAATAGAGTCTTACGCAGTTCTTTGTCTCCGCCGGCCGGGAATTCTCTGAGCGTGGCACAGCGTTTGCTTACTAAGTTAGGCGGTGGAGGGTCAGAGCGAGAATGCGAGAAAGATGCCAAACCCATGGAGCAGGAAAGACGACAACATCGCCGCCTCCCCATCCAACTTCCGTTGATTTGCCGGGCGCCTGATGCCCCTGAGCGAATTGTGGTTCGCTCCAAGACGGTCAACGTAAGCACGGGGGGGCTATACTTTGAGACTCTGTCCGACGAGGTGCGGGCAGGACAGAAGCTCGAATTGGAATTGACCGTGCCTCCGGGCGACGGCCACTTCCCCTATCAGGGGCGAGTGACCGCGGACGTGAGAGTGATTCGCGTGACAGAGTTGCCCGCGAAATCATCCGCCGAAGGGTTGGCCCACCTGCCCCGCCGGGGCGTGGCTGCGACCTTCTCGGCTGGATTACGACTCAGCTTCTGACGCGCACCTCGACGCAAACTTGCACGGCCTCATTGAGTTCTTCAAGGAAAAGCCCGACCTGATCAGTCGGGCTTTTTCGTTGCGTGGAGCGAAAATGCGGGGCGGTCACGCCCCCTCTTTGTCCAGCCCGTAATACCGGATCTTCTTGTAGAGCGTGGTCCGGTTGATCTTCATCACGTCCGCGGTCAACTGGCGGTTCCAGTTGCACGCGATCAGCGCCTGGCGAATCACCGCCCGCTCGGGGACTTCCAGCGCTTCCTTCAGGCTGGTCAGCGGCCTGGCGGTCGTCTGCGGGGCGGATTCGTCCTGCTCAAGGATCGACGGCGGCAGGTCCTCCATCTCGATGGTCGGGCCCTTGCTGAGCACCACCGCGCGCTCGACGACGTTCTCCAGTTCGCGGACGTTGCCGGGCCAGCCGTAACGCTGGAGGGCCTTGAGGCACCAGTCGCTGATGGCGGTGATCTGCTTGCCCCCCTGGGTGCCATACTTGCGGATAAAGTGCTCAGCCAGCAGGGCAATATCGCCCAGCCGCTCGCGCAGCGGCGGCAACTCGATCGCCACGACGTTGATCCGGTAGTACAGGTCCTCGCGGAACCGGTCGGCAGCCACCTCGGCCTTCAGTTCGCGATTGGTCGCCAGCACGACGCGGACGTCGACGGTCAGCGTCTGGTTCGAGCCGACCGCCTCGAACTGCCGCTCCTGCAACACGCGCAGCAGCTTCACCTGCATGCCCGGCGACGCGGAGCTGATTTCGTCGAGGAAGATCGTCCCGCCGTCGGCCGCCAGGAATCGGCCCTTCTTATCCGCGACCGCGCCGGTGAACGAGCCCTTGGTGTGGCCGAACAGTTCGCTTTCCAGCAGCGTCTCCGGCAGCGCGCCGCAGGAGACCTCGACGAACGGCTTGTCGGCCCGGGAACTGCGGTGATGGATCACGCGGGCGATCAGGCTCTTGCCCGTGCCGCTCTCGCCGGTCAACAGCACGGTGCTGTTGCTGGGCGCGACCGCCTCGACCAGGTCGAACACGCGGAGCATCTTGTAGTCATGGCCGATGATGTTGTCCAGCCCGAAGCGGAGGTCGAGCTGCTGGCGTAGGTTCTGGTTCTCGCGGATGAGCGATTGCTGCTGGAGCGCCCGCTTAACGACCAGCCGAATCTCGTCGTCGATGATCGGCTTGGTCAGGTAGTCGTAGGCGCCCAGCTTGATGGCCTCGACGGCGGATTCGATCGTGCCGTAGCCGGTGATGATGATCACGACGACTTCGGGGTACCGCTGCTTGACCACCCGCAGCAGCTCGAAGCCGTCGCCGTCCGGCATGTTCACGTCGCTGATGATCAACTGGTAGGGCCGTTTCTCCAGCGCGCTCAGCGCGCTGTCGAAATCGTCCGCGCCGTCGGCCTCGTAGCCTTCCAGCGACAGGAATTCCTTCAGCGAATCGACGATGATCGCGTCGTCGTCAACGATAAGGACTCGTTCTTTGGCCACGCCCGAGTCTCCTCTGGCAACGAACTCACGGATTGGGGCTGTCCGATCCCGTCTGCGTCATCATGCTGCAACTGCTCAGCGGCAGCGTCACCGTGAAGCACGCCCCGCCCTCGTCTCGATTGCACGCGGCGATCCGCCCCCCGTACTTCTCCACGATGTCCCGGCAGATCGCCAGTCCCAGGCCGGTCCCCTGCCCCGCCTCCTTCGTCGTGAAGAACGGCTCGAAGATTCGCTCCTCCGCACCGGCCGGCAGCCCGATGCCCGTGTCCTCGAATCGCATGACGACGTCGGGCTCTTCGACTTCCGCGGTGATCGTAAGCGTGCCGCCGTCGGCCATCGCGTCAATCGCGTTCTTGATCAGGTTGCAGAACACCTGGAACAGGTTGCCGCTGCGGACCGCCGGCAGGTGGTCGTCGTACACGCTGACGATGGTCACCCGCATCGCCATCGCCTTCTGGTCCATCGCCTTGATCGCGTCTTCCAGCAGCTTGCTGATGGCCGCATCTTCGGCCGCGGCGTGGGTCGACCGGCTGAACTCGAGCAGTTCGCTGATGATCTGAACCATGCGGAGCAGCCCGGCCCGCGCCTGTTCGAGATAGTGCTCGACTCGCGGCTTGCCTTCGGGCGTCTCGATGGCCCGGTGGGCCAGGTTGATATAGCGCAGTATCCCGTCCAGCGGGTTGTTCAGTTCGTGGGCGACGCGGGCAGCCAGTTTTCCGACCGCCGCCATTCGCTCGCTGACCGCCAGCCGCTTTTCCATCGTCGTCTGCGCGGTCACGTCCTCGATGACGATCACGCCGAACTCGCCCGCGGTGTGCGTTGAGACCAGCGGCGAGAAGCTGAACCGGTACAGCCGCTGCTCCCCGAGCCCGGAATGGCGGTAGACCAGGTCCTCCACCGTGACCCGCGACGTCGACTGCATGCAGGCCAGCAGCCGGCCGCGCCAATCCTCGACGTTCCGCTCCGGCGTACCCGCGGCCAGCATCTGGTCCAGGCGATCCGCCGGGTTGAGCAGTTGGCTGGCCAGCTTGTTCACCGCCCGGACGCTCAGGTCGGCATCATAAATGACCAGTCCGATCGGCAGATTCTGGAGTACCGACTCGGTAACGACCGAGATGGGAGAGGGACCTGGATGCGGGTGCGTTTTGCTCATTGGCTCAGCTTGGCCGGTCAAACCGACCCGTGATGTCTTCCAAACAGCACATCGCTATGTTGCTTTTCGGCAACATCGCCTGGAAATCATCGGCCAAATTGCTCCGCAACTTCACTAGATGCCGAACGATAGGAGACACAGCGTGTCAATCGGTGCAGACCTCATCGTCCGCAACACGGAATATAGCCCGGTGTGGAGAAAGTAGCAAGAGGTTGTTGCGAAATCGCAACATGGGAAGGTTGCGGAAAAACCACGTTACCGGCGTAAACGACGAATGGCGGCATGGTTCAAATCAGGACTTCGGAAGCGGCGGTCTTGTTCGTAGTGTGCCCGTAAGGGCATTTCAGGAAACGCCTTACGGCGTCACTACAAACTGGGCGCGTCCCGCTGTTACCCGGATTTGAACCATGCCCGAATGGCCGTTCGATTTCGCTCTGGGCGGGCGAATGCACTCGCCCCGGAGTTTCTGTTTGTGGAGGGCGGGAGCGCAGTTCCCGTTTTCGGATCGCTGCGAAGAGGCAAGCGGAAGCCGCGGGTGGCTCGGATCGCCACCACCCGCCTGTGCTGCCGCCTGTTCGACGCCGATCCGGGCGGCGCGTCGGCGCGGTACGCCGGCGTACATGCAAAAGGCAGACCCGAAGGGTCTGCCTTTTGCGTTGAATTCGAATGTCGCGTTCGGCTCAGGCAGTCTTGCGACGCCGGGCCGCGAGCAGGCCGATCCCGCCCATCGCCAGGAACGCCATCGTCACCGGCTCGGGGGTCACTGTGTAGTTATAGACGATCTCCACCTTGCCCGCCGACTGCGCAGCGCCGCTTTCACTCCACAAGTTGCCAAGGCCCGAGAAGTTCACATATTGCAGGTTGTCATACGAGACATCAAAGGTGCCGGTTCCCGCGAAGTCGCCGGGAAAACTGGCGACCACCGGGCCAGAGGTGACAATCACGCGGCCAGCGTAAGCCGGACCCGATAGCGAGTCCCAGTCCGCGCCGGATACGGGCGGTGCGTTATATGCGCCTACGGGATCGCCAACCGTTCCAGCAAGGTTGAATGTTTTGCTGGTAGTCGCGAGCAGGCTGGTAAGGACGGGGGCCAGCCGCGCATCAGGCGAACCGATAGTTGCTGACACCCCTCTGTACGCCTCTCCAGAGGTAGCACTGGTGTTGTCGTTGTCGACAGCATAGTATCCGCCCCAAGTTTCCAGAACGGTTGTAATCGTAACGGAGTCTAGTACCCATGTGCCGCCATGCGTGTCAAACTTGTTGAACGTCTGAACATAGTGGTTTGGCGGATAGTTGCTGCCTACGGTCATCGTTTGGGTAATCACATCCGCCGACGCCACCGACGTGCCGAATCCCACCAACGCCAGCGCCGCGAGCCCCATCACTGTTGCCATTCTCATCGGTTGACCCTCCAAGAGGTCGAGGAGACACCGCTCCTCAAGCAAAGGGAAATAGGTTCGTCCAGGCGAAACTGGACACAAGAGGCCGAGCCACGTATGAGCAACTACCCGACCGGCCTCACACACTGTTTTGCCTGATCCACCAACCAGGCAAACCCTCTGCTCTCACTGGCTGCTCTCTTATGCAGCAAACGGCGTACCAGACGGAACGGGCGTCGAGCACAAACCAACCTAACCCCCTGTAGCCCTTACGCTTGAGTTGTTTATCTTACAGGGCGAGATTCCGTCCGCCTGTGCGGATATGTACTCGCAATGCGACAATCGGCCCCCATCGTGTTGATTTCTGGAAACATCGCCGCCGAGCGAACAACTCTCACCGCCGACCCCGCCGGCCTCTGCCCCGACCGCCGTTCAGACGCCGTTCGGGTCGGCCTTTGCGCTGAATTCTTCCTTCCGTCGGCCGAGGCGGCGCTGCCTTCGGCGAGTCCTGCATCAGGTCGCCCAGGCTGCCCTTTCGCCCGATGTCTTTCACCAGCCGAAGATTCAACTCCCGGCGTGCCAGGTCGATCTTGACGATCTGCACCTCGACCAGATCGCCGATCTGTATCTGCTTGCCCGATCGCATGCCCATTACCGCCCCGGCGCGCGGGTTCAGCTCCCAGTAGTCGTCCGGCATATCGGCGAACCGGACCAGCCCGTCCACCATGTAGCGAGAGCACTGGACGAACAGCCCAACGTGCGTAACGCCCGTGACCACGCCGGCGAGGTGATCGCCGACGTGCTCGCTGAGCAGTTCGAGCACCTTGACCTCCGCGAGCTCGCGCTCCGCCTGCTCCGCCCGCCGCTCGGTGTACGAGCAGCGCTTGGCCAGCGTGACCAGGTGGGCCTTGTCCGCGTCCAGCCGGTGGCGCTTGCGGTCCTTGGCGGAGAACTTCCCTGCCAGGTAGTCCTCCAGCAGGCGATGGATGTGCAGGTCCGGATACCGGCGGATCGGGCTGGTGAAGTGGCAGTAATGCCGGCTGGCCAGGGCGAAGTGGCCCTCGTCCTTGATCGAGTAGACCGCCTGCTCCAGGCTGCGGAGCAGCGCGAGGTTCACCGCGAAGCTCTCGGGCTTGCCCTCGACGTTGGCCAGCAGCTTCTGCATGGCGAACCGGTCCAGCCGCTTGGACACCGCGTGCCCGCAGATTCGCGCGAAGGTGGAAAGTTGCCGCGTATCCTCAGCCGGCGGCTCGGGGTGAATCCGCCGAATGAACGGCACGCCAAGCCGGTCGAACAGCCGAGCCACAGCTTCGTTCGCCTCGATCATGAACATCTCGATGATCGTGTGCGAGAAGCTCGTGTCCTCGGGATGGGCATCGACCACCTTCCCGTTTCCGTCCAACTCAAGTTGCACCTTCGGGAGGCTCAGGTGCAGCATGCCCTCCTTGTAGCGGCGGTCGTAGATCACGTGCGCCAGCGTGTTCATCTCGCGCAGCAGGACGACGACCTCCGCCGGGATGCCATCCGCGCCGCGATTGTCGATCACCGCCTGGGCCTGTTCGTAGGTCAGCCGGCAGCGGGACCGCATCACCGCGTTGGCGAACTCCTCCCGCTGCACGTTGCCGCCACGGTCAAACGTGATGAACGCCGACTTGACCAGCCGATCCTCGTTCTGCTGGAGCGAGCAGATGCTGTTGGACAGCGCTTCGGGCAGCATCGGAATCACGAAATTGGGGAAGTAGACGCTGTTGCCGCGATTGACGGCCTCGCGGTCCAGCGCGGTCTCGGGCGGGACGAAGCGGGCGACGTCGGCGATGTGAACGCCCAGCCGCCAGCCGTCGCCGGTGCGTGTCAACGAGATCGCGTCGTCGAAGTCTCGCGCGGTCGCGGGGTCGATGGTGATAATCAGTTCATCTCGCAGGTCAACGCGCCGGGAATCCGATAGCGCCTCCGCCGGGTCGAACGAGCGGGCGGCCTCCCCAGCCTGTTCGAGCACCTCCGCCGGAAACGTGTCGGGCAGGTTGAACTGGCGGATAACGCCCAGCGTGTCCACCCCGGGGTCGCCGCGAACGCCAAGCACCTCGACGATGACGCCCTCAGCCGGCCGGCCGGCCCGCGGATACTGCGTCAGCTCGACGACCACCTTGTCGCCGACCTTCGCGTTCTTGGCGGTCAGGTCGCCGACGACGACCGGGTCGGTGAACTGGTTGCCGTCGGGCTCCACGACGAATCGCCCCCCGACCGTCGCCACCGTACCGACGAACCGGTTGTGCCCCCGTGCGAGGACCTCGACGATCCGGCCTCGCGTCACCTTCTTGGCGCCGCGGAATTCCGTGCGGACGATCCGG
>JAQTVL010000212.1 GCA_028706835.1 Phycisphaerae bacterium
AGCCCGCCCAACGCACGGGCCGAGGCGATTCTGGACCGATCCAACATTCGCGACGGCTACTGCATCGTCCGCGGCGCGGGCGACGGCCGCCTGATCGCGGCGCTGGCGGCCGACTCCGACCTGACGATCATGGCCGTCGATGCGGACGCCGGGAAGATCCAGGCGTTGCGCCGCCGGCTGGACGACGCCGGGCTTTACGGCACGCGCATCAGCCTGCATGTCGGCGACCCGCTGACGTTTCCGTTCCCGCCGTACCTGGCCGCGCTGACGGTCATCGAAGGCGACATCGCCGCCGACCCGAAGGCCCTCGCGGCCGTCTTCAACGCCATGCGGCCGTATGGCGGCATCGCCGTGCTGGCTGGCGCCGGCGAGCAGCTCGGCCCGATCGGGTCCGCCGTCAAGCAGGCCGGCCTGTCCGGCGCCCGCGCGGAGAAATACGGCAACGATGTCCTGCTGTTCCGCGACGGCCCGCCCGCCGGCGCCGCGGACTGGACGCACCAGTTCGGCGACGCCGCCAACACCGTCTGCTCGAAGGATGAGCTGGTGAAGGCCCCCCTCGGCGTGCTGTGGTTCGGCAACAACTCCAACGCCGACGTGCTGCCGCGTCACGGCCACGGCCCGTCGCCGCAGGTGGTCGGCGGCCGGATGTTCATCGAGGGCATCGACTGCCTCAGCGCCCGCGACATCTACACCGGCCGCGTGCTGTGGAAGCAGACATTCGACGACCTGGCCACCTTCGGCACCTACTACGACGAGACGCACAAGCCGGACGCCGTGGACGGCAAGTACAACCAGCGCCACCTGCCCGGCGCCAACGCCCGCGGCGCCAACTTCGTCGCCGCCAGCGACGCGGTCTACGTCGCACTCGAGCGGGCCTGCGTGAAACTCGACCCTGCCACCGGCCGGACAGTCGCCCAGTTCGAGCTGCCCCCGCCCGGCAGCGGGCAGCGCCCCGCCACCTGGGGCTATGTCGCGGTCCACGAGGACCTGCTGATCGCCACGCTGGACATGATGACCTTCCCGCGCGAGCTGAAGGCGCTGCCCAACGGCAACGGCGGCGACGACGATGAGGATTCGTCCGTCACGCCGTTCTACCGCTACGACAACTCGTGCAGCCGTCGCGTGGTCGTCATGAATCGCCACACCGGCAAGGTGCTGTGGTCCTACGACAGCGAACTCGGCCTGCGGCACAGCGCGATCGCGGTCGGCGGGGGCAAGCTGTTCTGCATCGACATGCTGCCTGGCGCGATGCAGGACGCCATGCGGCGCGAGGGCGGCCTGCTGCCCGCCGGCCCCACGCTGATCGCCATGGACGTGCGTACCGGCAAACGGCTGTGGAGCACGCAGCAGCACGTATTCGGCTCGTGGCTGGGCTATTCAGCCGAGCACGACGTGCTGGTGCAGGCCGGCCGCAAGAGCCGCGACATGCTCTGGGGCGAGACCGGCGACTGGATGATCGCCTACGCGGGCAAGGACGGCCGGACGCTCTGGAACGAATCGTTCCGCTACGAAGGCCCGGTGATGCTGAACGGGCGAACGATCATCACGCAGGGCGAAGCCTACGACCTGCTCACCGGCGAGCCGAAAATGCGGCCGCACCCGCTCACCGGCGAGCCGATCCGCTGGCAGTACGGTCGGAAATACGGCTGCAACACCGTCATCGCCAGCCGAAACCTGCTGACGTTCCGGTCCGCGGCCGCCGGCTACTACGACCTGCTGGGCGACGGCGGCACGTCGAACCTCGGCGGCTTCAAGTCCGGCTGCACGTCGAACCTGATCGTCGCCGGCGGCCTGCTGAACGCCCCGGACTACACCCGCACGTGCAGTTGCAGCTACCAGAACCAGACCTCGCTGGCGATGATCCACATGCCGGACCTGGAGACGTGGAGTTTCAACCAGCTCCCGCCGCCGGTCGGCCGGGTGCGCCGCCTGGCGCTGAACCTGGGCGCTCCCGGCGACCGGGTCGCGCCCGACGGCACGCTCTGGCTGGATTGCCCCAGTGTGGGCGGGCCGTCGCCGGACCCGACCGTGAAGTTCGAGTTGGCCTCTCCGCCGGAGAGCAGCGTCAAGAAACGTTCCCCTGCCAAGCCGAAGATATTCCGCCGGCACTCTGCGCAGGTGCAGCGTGTCGGCCCGGCCGACCCGCCCGCCTGGGTCGTCGCCTCCGGGGCGCTGGGCATCCGCAAGATGGCCATCTCGCTCTACTACGACAAGCCGCAGGACGAGCCGGACAAGCTCGCGCCCGCCGCCGATGACGACGAGCTTGGCGAGCCGCAGGAATCGCTGCCGCCGGTTCCGCCGGCGACCTACACGGTGCGGCTGCACTTCGCCGAGATGGAGGACCGCGCCCCCGGCGAGCGTGTGTTCAACGTGTCGATTCAGGGCAAACAGGTGCTGACCGATTTCGACGTGGCCAAAGAGGCCGGCGGCCCGCGCCGCAGCATCGTGCGGGAGTTCGCCGGCATCGCGATCGGCCGGGAGTTGACGCTTGAGTTCTCGCCGTCGGCCTCGGCGCCGAACTGCGAATCGCTGCTTTGCGGGGTCGAGGTCCGGCTGACCGGGGAGGCCGCCGAGTGATCGGGCGTTGCGCAACCCTGCTTTGCGTGCTGCTGCTGACTTCAGCCGCCTGGGGCCAAGCGGCGGCCACACGCGAATCCGCCCAGTTCGCCGAGCCGCCCACTGTGACGCGCGACGGCCAATCGCTGTTGATTGCCTTCGCGACACAGGGCGAGTGCGACGCCACGGTCGCCATAGTGGATCGAGAGGACAAGATCGTCCGCCACCTGGCCAGCGGTGTGCTCGGTAAAGGCAAGAACGCGCCGCCGCCGTTCGAGCGGAACTCGCTCCGCCAGAAGCTGCAATGGGACGGCAAGGACGACGCCGGCCAACCCACGCCGCCCGGCTGCCGCGTCCAGGTCTCGCTCGGCCTCCAGGCTGCGTACGACAAAGCGCTCGGCTGGTCGGCGGAATCATGGGCACTGCCCAAGGTGATCGCCGGAATCGGCTGCGGGCCGGACGGCACGCTCTACGTCTACGGCGGCGAAGGCCCCGCCCGGCCGCCACGCATGACCGCGCTCTCGCGCGAAGGCCGGTATCTGCGGACCGTGATGCCCTACTCCGCCAGCCTGCCGCCGGAGAAACTCAAGGGGTTGCGAATCGCCACCCAGCCTGACGGCCGGCGGACGCCGGTCTTCGAGGAGCGTCGCGGCGGCATGTATCCTCAGACGCTGTTCTCACCGCGGCAGGTGATGATCGTTTCCGCCGACGGCAAGATCGGGTTCGTCGGCGGGAGTCGCGAGCGAACGCCCGCGGCCAGGCCAACTGAAGATGACACAGGCCACCCGATCCTGGTCACCGACCGCGCGCTCGATCTGCTGGTCATCGGCGCCGACGGCTCGACGCCGACCGACTCGTTCGTCGGCCCGACAATCGACGACACCAGCCGGCCGATCAGGCCGAAGGCGAAGCCGGGGCGAAGGCCGCCGGCCCCGAGGCCCGATCCCGACCTGTCCCGGCTGGACGGCCCTGCCTGCCTGGCTGTGTCCCCGGACGGCAAGACCGTCTATGCCGCGGTCGGCGGCCTGCTGTTTCGCATGGGCTGGACGCGCGACGAAGCCGGCGTGCCGTTCGGCCCCGACACTGTCCGGGCCCGCGCCCTGGCTGTCGATCGCGACGGCAACCTCTGCGTGTCGGATGCGGTCAGCCGACCGGCCTGGCCCGACGGCCGGATTGTCGTGCTCTCGCCCAACGGTGCTCTGATTCGCTCTGTGTCGACGACTGCTCCTGACACACTGGCCGTCCACCCCAAGACCGGCCAGTTCTACGCGTTCAGCATGAGAGACAAGCGACTGACCAAACTCGCGCCCGACGGCGCCCGGCTGGCCAGTCTGCATCTGCCCGATGCCGCCCTGCTCGGCCGCGGAGGCACGAATGTGGTGCTGGATGCGTCGGCTGACCCGCCCGTACTGTGGATCGCCCATCCCGATCGCCAGACGCGGCTGCTGCGGGCGATGGACATGGGCGACCGCTTTGGGGCCGAGCCGGTCGGCCCGCGAGACGCGCAGCCGTGGGCGGCGGAGTCGGCCGACTTCCTCGCCGTCGATCCGGCCCGCGACCAGGTGTACGTCCGCCGCGGCATGAACGCGACCGTGCGGTTCGACGGCCCCACCGGCCAAGCCGACACGATCGCCTGGCCACCGCAGCCGGCCGACCGGGTGCGGACGTGGGACCGGGTGATGGAGTTCGACATCGGGGCCGACGGGCGGTACTACCTGCTCTGGGGCGGCAACCCGAATTTCATTCTTCGCTACGACCGCCAGTTCAAACCGGTCGACTTCGACGCCGCCGCCGACGAGAAATGGGGTCAGAAGCCATTTCCTGAAACGGCTCCTGACCCCGTCTTCTCCAGTAGGCCGGCGACGGCGGCCGCTGGCAGGGCGATCGCGCTGCCACATCGCCCGATGAACCTCGGCGACCTCGGCTCGTTCGGGTTCGACGTCGCGCCCAGCGGCGACATCTACGTGCTCCGCACCGCCGTGCAGGCTGCCCGGCCACGCAAGCCGACCACGGCCGTTGAGCCTTCGCCGTTCGATGTCGATGTCCCGCCGATACCCGACCGCCCGGACCAGACCATGATCCTCGACCGCTTCGGGGCTGACGGGCGGTTGAAGGCAACCCGGCTGGTGGCGGGCCTGCCCGTAACCAGCGGCGGCGTTCGCGTGGACCGCGAGGGCAACACTTACGTCGGCGCGTTCTGGCCGGCGGGTCCGTCGCCGCACGATCAGATCGTTGACCAGATGCGCGCCGATGGCCCGCTGGCCTACACCCGATTCTTTCCGGCGAACTGGCGGCGGGAAGGATTCTCGGTCTACAACACCGACGTGGGCGCGGTGCTGAAGTTCGCCCCGACCGGCGGCAGCGTCGCCCGCGACGGCAAGAGCGGCGCGACCGGGTTGTTGTGGAGTTGGCGAGGCCTGTCGCCCAGGCCGGCAGCCTTCGGCAGCAGCAATTTCTTCGGGTGCGCCTGCCAAGGCGCCCGGTTCGACGTGGACGGGTTCGGCCGGCTGTTTGCGCCAGACGCCCTGCTCTGCTCGGTCCAGGTGCTCGACCCCGCCGGCAACGAGGTGCTCCGCATCGGCCGGTACGGCAACCCCGACGACCTGGATAAGTCCCCCCCCCGGTCGCCCGTTCCTCTCTGGTTCCCCGCCTGCGTGGCCGTCGGGCAGGACGCCCTCTACATCTCCGACCACGCCGCCGGCCGAACGATCCGCCTCGCGCTGTCCTACCGCGCGCAGCAGGCCGTCGCCGTGCCGGACCGGTGAGCGTTCGTAGCACTACAGCGTGACTTCGTAGCACGGGCATCTTGCTGTGGACTTCCGGGGCCGGGACGAATGCTTCGGCTGCTGCGCAGCCGATTGACACCCGGGGGCGGGTGTCCCACAACGGATACGACACCCGAGATGGATCGGCCCTGTCGCGGCGTGAATGCCCGCCAAGAAAATGCATCCTAACATTTACTTGACACACGGTAGACCTGTGCTATCAATTCAGGCAGGCTTGCTCGGGTGCGGTGGACAGTTGGGACCGCCGGGGCCAAGCGTTGGCTGGGGGATGAGTTTGGGAGGCGGGCAGGACGCCCGCAATTGAAACCGATGAAACCTTGAAACCTTCACCGCAAGCCTCTATTTTACAAGCACTTAGGAAGGTTTCAAAACGGCCTTATGAAACCTTCGGAAACCTTGCCGTAACACATTTCAGTACATAGACTTCCAGAAGATTTCATCCCCGGTGACCAGACCCTGCCCATTCGATGGACTCAGGGCAGGCGGAGCGGGTTCCTCCAGTGGCTGGTTGGGCCATCTGGGCCGTTTGGGCAAGCCGTAATGGGGCATCGTGTCCCCGAATTAAACGGGGGGACCGGCCGGCATGTGACGGGCCGGCCGAGGGTTGCCGAGAAAACTCATAGTTAGTGAGTGCTATTGTTCCACGTGGAACATTGCCGGGGGACTGAACGGACCCCCACCGCGGCTGAAGCCGCACCTCCCCCGCTGCGCGGGAGAGGCGTACGAGGAGTTATGTTCCACGTGGAACATTGCCCGGCGTATTGACTTTCCACCGGCGACGGGGAGAATGCGCCGCCATGGATAGACTCGGTCAGATTACTCGACGGCTTGTCATGACCGCGGGATTGGCGGCGATCGTGGCGCTCGGCAGCGCGTGTACCGGCCATGGGCTGTCCCGCAAGAAGGAACAGCAGGTCGAGAAGCAGGTTCGCACCCGCGGGCTGATTATCGGATTCGAGGGGCTCCAGCCGTTCTCCGGGCACCGGGCGGACGACCTGACCAAGAAGGTGGCCAAGGACGTCAAGCTGGCACAGGCAGCAACGTCGGGCAATGCGTCGGTGCATCTACCGCTGGTCGCAGCCGCGTACGCCCATGGCCAGCCGGTCTACATCGTCGGCTATAGCCTCGGCGGCAACGAGGCGCGGAAACTGGCGGAGAAGTGCCAGAGGACCGGCTACCCGGTGGACATTCTGTTCCTGCTGGACCCGGGGGCGATGGGGGTGTTCCGCGGCACGATCCCCAGCAATGTCCGCAAGGTCGTGTTTTACCAGAGCGGGACGTATGACAGTTCGCTGCGGGGCCGGCCGCGGTCGGAGTTCCTGGAAGACGCCAGCCGGACCGAGGTGGAGTTCGAGGACATGTCGCGGCAGAGCCACCTGAATCTTCCGTCGCACGTGGCCAAGAAGATCCGGGATCAGATCAAGTACAACTCCGTCCGCCCCGCGGCGCGGAGCGGCTGAACTGCGGTGACGGCGCCTGGGTGCGCGAGGCTACTTCGCTCCCGCCGGCTGACTGGCCGGCTGGGCGGCCGCCGCGGGCACAACGTACAGCCAGCGCCCGACGGCGGGGCCCTTGGCCTCGAAGATGAGCGACTCGCCTTCGATGCGGCAGGGAATCTCGACGCCCCGGCTGCCGGCGGTCGTGCCTTCGGCGATGAGGCGGACATTGGCGGGCAGCCCAGCGGCGGGGATCCGCACCGTGCCCGCTCCGTTGACCCGCACCTGGAAGACCGCGCCGCCTTTGACCCGGCATTCCTCCGCCACCGGCGACCAGATCACCAGCGGCAGGTCGCGATCGGCGAAGCGCGTCGTCCGGCCGTCGACGGTGATCTCCTTGCAGGCGGCGCCGGCGAAGGCCGCCAGGCGGCCGGCGGCATCCACGCGGAACACTACCGCCTGGGTTCCGGCGTACGTCACATCGTGGCCGGCCACCTTGAAGCCGTCGAGGCGGATGGCTTCGGTCGGCGGCGGATTGCTCACGAGGTAGGCCTGGTCCTTGGCCTTGTCGCGGGCGAACCCGCCGTGCCAATCCTCCTCCAACTCGCGCAAGTGCCGGGCGACGGCGACCGCGCCGTTCGGGAACCTGTTCGAGAAGGCCATTCCGCTCGAAACTCCGCAGCCCCGCCGGGTTTAACCAGCATGTAAACTCTGGGCCGTTTCCCCATGACCGGTCGGCGGAGGACCTTCATGCGCAGCATCGGCGGAC
>JAQTVL010000213.1 GCA_028706835.1 Phycisphaerae bacterium
GTAAGCGATATTCAGGTCGCGCCCGCTGCGCCACTCGGCGGCGAAGATCTCATGGAAGATGCGGAACGCCTGGTACGGGTCGATGGAGCCGACGGTCAGGTCGTCGTCGGCGTACTTGCGGTCGTTGAAGTGGAACCCGCCCAGCAGCCCCTCGTCCAGCAGCACGGCCACGATCTGCTCGATGTTCGTGCCCAGCAGATGATGGCCGGTGTCGACGAGCACCTTCGCGTTTGGCCCGCAGGAGCGGGCGAGCAGGGCGGCCATGCCCCAGTCTTGGATGTCGGTGCTGTAGGTGGCCGGCTCGAACGGCTTGTACTCGATCAGCATTTTCATAGATCGCGGCAGAGCGGCGTGGACCTCGGCGAGCCCGGCGGCCATCGCTCGCTTGCGGCGGACCAGGTTGTCCTGGCCCGGGAAATTCGTGCCGTCGGCGAACCACAGGCTGAGCAGATCGCTCTTGGCCAGCCGGCCTATCTCGATCGAGTCGAGGCAGTGCCGAATGGCCTGCCTGCGGGCGGCGGCGTTGGGGCTGCCGAAGCTGCCGAACTTGTAGACCTGGTCCTGGAACACGTTGGGGTTGATCGCGCCGATGCGGAGCCCGTGTTGCTCGACCAGCTTGACGACCGACTTGTCGAAGCCGTCGGGGAAATCCCACAGCACATGCACGGCCATCCGCGGTGTGATCCGCGTCAGCCGATGGACCTCGGCGGCGTCCTGGACCTTCTGCTCGAACGACGACGCGGCGGCGGCGTGGAGGAACTTGCCGAACCGCGTGCCGGTCTGGGCATAGCCCCAGCTAGGCGTCTCGACGGCGAACGCCTTGAGCTCGCGCTTGACGAGGTTGAGGTTGATTCCCTGGTCGACGAACCGTTTCTTCCAGTCCTTCATTCGCATTCTCCATGTTGATGGCGGGCAAGAACATCGCTAAACGGCAAGCCGGTTGATCAGTGTCAGAAGTTTCCCGTAGGCGTCATCCCACTGCGCGGAGGGGCTCGGCGTGTATTCCTCCAGGTCGATCGAGTTGCGCAGGATTCGCCGGGCGTCGGCGATCGACTTGATTGCGCCGGCGCCGATCGCCTGCGTCAGCAGGTTGCCGGCGGCGGTCGCTTCGCTCGGGCCGGCGAGCACTCGCCGGCCGGTCGCGTCGGCGGTCCACTGGCAGAGCAGCCGGTTGTTTACGCCGCCGCCGACCAGGTGGATCGTCTGCACGTACCGGCGGGCAACCTCCTCCAGGCGGCCCAGCGCCCAGCGGGTCTTGAGGGCGAGGCCTTCGAGAATGATGCGGACGAACTGGACGATGGTCTCGGGCGCCGGCTGATTCGTTCGCTTGCAGTAGTCAGCGATGCGCTGCGGCATCTTGTCGGGTGCGAGGAACGTCGGGTCGTCCGGGTCGATGACAGCGGCGAACGGCTTGGCGTGCCGGGCCTCCGCCACCAGGTCGTTCCAGTCGCGCTTGTCGCCGCTGGCGGCCCACTCGCGGCGGCACTCCTGGAGCAGCCAGAGGCCCATGATATTCCGCAGCAGCCGGGTCGTGCCGGCGATGCCGGCCTCGTTGCTCAGGTTGTAGCGCAGGGCGTCCGGCGTGAGCACCGGGTCGGGCAGTTCCAGGCCGACGATCGACCACGTCCCGCAGGACAGAAACGCCCACGAGCCGGCCGGGTCGGCGGGGCAGCCGGCGACGGCGGCTGCGGTGTCGTGGGCGGCGGTCGCGATGATGGGAATCTCGTCGATGTCGCCGGTGATCCGGCCGGCCTCGACCAGCTCGGGCAGCAGGTCCGCGGGCAGGTCGAGGCCGGCGGCGAGGTCCACGGCCCATTCGCGGGTCTTCGCATCGAGCATCTGGCTGGTGCTGGCGAGGGTGATCTCGCCGACCGGCCTGCCGCCCAGGCGGTGCGAAAAATAGTCGGCGATCATCAACAGGCCTTCGGCGTGGTGGAGTTTGTGCCGGTCGTGGGCTGCCAGTTGGAAGAGCGTGTTGAACGGCAGGAACTGGATGCCGGTGCGGGCGAAGATGAAGTCCCGGCCGAGCGACTCGCAGACGCGGTCCATCACGCCGTCGGTTCGCGAGTCGCGGTAGTGGAAGGGGGGCTCGATCGGCGAGCCGCTGGCGTCGAGGAGGACGTAGTCAACGCCCCAGGAATCGATGCCGATGCCGCCGAGCCGGTCGACCTGGTCGGCTGCGAGTTGCACGCCGCGGCGGATTTCGCGCTCGATCGCCCCGACATCCCACCGCAGCGAGCCGTTCTGCTGCACGGCCGAGTTGGGGAAGCGATGCACCTCGGTGAGGGTGAGCACGTCGTCTTCGAGGCGTCCGAGCACGGCCCGGCCGCTGCTGGCGCCCAGGTCGATAGCCAGGTAATGGTTGAGCATGGCTGCTCCGCGAAATCGTCCAGGCCGATGCGTCAATTCGCCGGTTTCGTCGTCGCCTTCGACAGAGACTTCACCATCGCCGCGACGAACTTCTCCGCCGACGCCGGCGACAGGCCAACCGGCTCAATGTTCGGATATGCTACCATTGCCGCGGATAAATCGTAAGGCAAAGACAGCACCGCCCATCGGCCGTCCTGCTGCCAGCCGAGCAATTGGATCGGCTTGGTGGAGTACGGCAGGTCGCCCACGTGCCGGACCCGGATAGCGCCCTTCTCGTCGAGCGCTTCCTTGAGCCAATCGGGGTTGGCGGCGATCAGTGGGGCGAACAATTCGCCGGCCAGCTTGTCGAAGCTCTCGGCGAACTGCTTGCTTCCGCCGGCGGCGTCGGCCAGCAGCAGGCCGCCGTCCGCGACGTACTTCTTCAGGTTCGCCTTCTGGGCGTCGGTCAGCACAATCGCGCTGGTGCCGGTCGCGTGCAGGACGGGTACCGCGGCCGCATCCAGCGGCTCCGCCAGGTCGCATTGCGTCGTGGCCAGCCCGGCGATGTTCGCGTTGCGAAGCGAGACGTCCATCCGCTGCCAGCCCGCGGGCTCCGGGTCCCAGACGTACTTGCTCTGGCTCCACGCCAGCCGGCCGATCGTGACCTGGCGGGCGGGCTTCCTGCCGAGGTCCTTGGCCATGTAGCTGGTGCCGCGGCCGAGCAACCCCTGGCCCTTGTCGCTGACGTACTTCATCAGGTTCCCGGCAATGTGGAAGTTGGCTTCGCCGGTCTTCACCGCGTTCTGCTGCCACGCGCAGCCGAGGTCCTTCGGCGAGAGCATCACCATCGTTCGAATGCCGTTGCTGAGCCCCTCCAAGGGCAGCAGGGCCGGCTTGATCTTGATCTTCGGATCTTGCAGTGTGTAAACGCCGTGCGTCTCGCGGATGGTCGTCATCTCCAGTTCGGGGAACAGTTCCTTCACCAGCGATCGGAACGAATTGGCAAAGATGACGCTGCTGTCGCTCGCTTCGCCGAACAGCAGGCCGCCGCCCAGCACGTACTGCTTGAGCTTCTGCTTCTGCTCCGGTTTGAGATGGATGGCTGTCTTTCCCGTCATCAGCAGGATCGGCGCGTCGAGCAGTTCCTCGACCGACCGGTCGATCGGCATGACCTGCCAGTTGAACAGCCGCTCGTATTCCTTGTCCATCCAGAGCATCAGCCTGGCCAGGTCGCGAGGCCGGGTGTTCCACTGCGACTGCGGGCCATAGGCGAGCTTGTTGAACACGACCGGCGCCCGGCCGTAAGACAGGAACAGCAGCGCCCACGCCGTGGTCACGGGCTCGTGGGCGACCACGTGCGCGGTTGGCCAACTGCCGTTGGGCTGCTGCGTGAAGAGCACGTACCGGGCGCACATATCCCACCAGTTCTTATCGCCGAAATACTTCAGGCCGCTGGCGACGCCGACGCGCTCCACGCCGTACATGATGTAGAGTATGAAGGCGTTTGACTCAATCTTGAAGTTCTTGCCCAGCCACTCCTGCCCGCGATCGATCGCCTTGATCAGGTCCGGGTTGACCGCCTGGCCGCACTTCTCGGTGTAGAGGCGGTCCCAGACGAGGTAGAGGCTGGCGAGCCCGCCCAGCGTCATCGACAGCGACATGCCCTGTTTGTCGCCGACGCCGTAGGGCCAGCCGCCCGCCGGGTTCTGGTTGGTCAAATAGCAGCTCTGCACGATCTGCCAGTACTTCGCCGGCACCTCAAAGAGGTAGTCGCTGATCAGCCACATGCCCAGCACGCCGTATTGCGTGTTCGACAGGTCGCGCCCGCCGGTCGGCTTGAGTTGGGCGTCCTTGTTTGCCGGCTGGAAATAGCCGTACGACCCGTCGATGTAGACGCCGTCAAGCAGCCACTGCTTGTCGGCTTCGATGATCTTGGAGTAATTCGTAGCCGGGCGATCGGGACGATTGATCGTGGCGAGCAGGGCGCCGCGCAGCCCGCGGGCGTAGGTCTGCCGCGGCTCAAGCTCCAGGATGGTCTTGAGGGCCTTGCGGTAGCGTTCGTCATCCTGGTTGTTCGCGTTCGCCTTGGCCAGCGCCAGCAGCACCAGCGCCGTCTGCCCGCCGTAGATGCCGCCCGCGGTGTGTATCCCGGCGGGGGGCTTCTTCATCTCCTCGACATAGTTGGCCAGCGGAAGCGACTCCCAGTTGAACGTCTTGTTCGGGTTGGTCTCCGCTGCCTGCCAGAGGTAGGCGACCGCCCGCTGAATGGCCAGGTTGACGGTTGCGTCGTCGATCGGCTGCTCGAGCCAGGTCTTCGGCTTGGCGGGCGGCGCCGGGTTGGCGGGTTTTGGGGCCTGTGCTGAGGCGACCGCTACCCACACCAGCACGGCCACCAGACACACGCCGGTTACGAACGAATCACGCATCATGGTTCTCCTATCGGTCAATTCGCCGGTTTCGTCGTCGCCCCGGACAGCGACTTGATCATCGCCGCCACGAGTTTCTCCGCCGATATCGGCGTCAGGCCGACCGGCTCAATGTTTGGATACGCCGCCATCGCCGCCGACAAGTCATACGGCAGCGAGAGCACAGCCCAGCGGCCGTCCTTCTGCCAGCCGAGCAGATGAATCGGGCGAAACACTCGCCGCAGGTTGTCGATGTGCCGCACATGGACCGCGCCCTTGTCGTCCACCACGTCCTTCAGCCACGGCGGATTCGCCATCACCAGCGGGCCGAACAACTGGCCGGCCAACTTGTCGAAGCTTTCGGCGAACGACTTGCTGCCGCCGGCGGCGTCCGCCAGCAGCGTGCCGCCGTCGGCCACGTACTTCTTCAGGTTGGCCTGCCGCACGCGCTCGTCGTCGAGCGGTTGTTCCTGCCAGGTCTTCGGTTTGGGTTCGGCCGCCGGCGGCGGGGCGCTGCGGGCAGCCTGCGAAAAGGCGAACGCGCAGATCAAGGTGAACGCTGCAAGTTCGCCTCGCCGAGTTGGCCGCATGTGTAGGGACCTCCACCCGCCACCCGCATGATCCACTGCAAACACTGATTCTAAGGAAACAACCGCGTGCTGTCTATTGCCTAGCCCTTGACGGCGCCGCGATCTCGGCCTATCACTCACGCTCATGCGTCTTGGGAACCGGGGCGTCTGTGCGGGAGGATTGCATGAGTTCGCGGCCGACAACGCAGCGCGGAAGCATCATTGATGGGACGGGCGTGGCGGATCGGATCGGGAAACTGTCCGATTCGCTGATCGATTTCATCATCCGGTTCTGTGCCATCGAGTCGGTGAATCCGCCGGGGCGGAATTACCTGAATGCGTGCGAGTTCCTGGCGGCGAAGCTGAAATCGCTGGGCCTGGCGACGCGGATCGTTCGCGTGCCGGCAGCCGAACAGGCGAGGATCGTTCCGGGCATGGACGACTGCCCTCGCTACTGCGTGGTCGCGCGATGGGACGTCGGCGCGCCCAGGACACTGCACCTGACCGGGCATTACGACGTCGTCCCGGCCACGAACGGCTGGAAGAGCGATCCGTTCAAGGCGTTTGTCCGCGGCGGCAAGCTGATCGGCCGGGGGACCGCCGACATGAAGGGCAGCGACAGCGCGGCTATCTTCGCGGTGCAGGCGCTGCGGCAGGCAGGCGTCACGCCGCCGTGGAACGTCGAGTTGTCGTTCACGCCGGACGAAGAGACCGGCGGGGCCGCGGGGCTGGGCTGGCTGGTGCGCAGCGGCACGATCGCGCCGGACGCGGCGATCCTGTGCGAAGGGGCGTCCGGCGACAAAGTCGGCTACGCGCATCGGGGCGTGCTGTGGGCGGACGTGACGGTGCTCGGCAAGTCCGGCCACGCGTGCAACCCGAAGAACGGGATCAACGCCCTGGAAAAGGCGATGCCGCTGATCGCCCGGTTCAAGACGCTGGAGCGGGTCTACGCGGGCCGGCGGACGCGGTTCAACATCCGGCAGAGGCACCCGACGCTGATGATCGGCAGCGTGTCCGGCGGCGGCGGAAAGGTGAACACCATTCCCGATCGGTTCCACTTTACGATCGACCGGCGGCTGAACCCGGAGGACAAGGTGGCCGACGTGAAGCGCGAACTGATCGAGCAGGTCCGCCTCGCCTGCCGGCGCGACCCGCAGTTGAAGGTGAAGGTCGATTGGCCGCTGTACGTCCCGCCTGGCTGGATCGAGCCCGACGCGCCGATGGCGAGGCTGGCGTTGTCGGCGCTCAAGTCGCTGCGTCGCGGGCCGGTGCGGTTCAGCATGACCGCCGGGTTCACGGACATGCACTTTCTGACGGCCGACGGCGGCGTTCCGACAGTGATGTACGGCGTGGAAGGGGCAGGGGCCCACAGCGATTTCGAGTACGTCAAGCTGCCGGAGTTGATCGCCGCCGTCCGGTTCTACGCGGAGATGATGCTGCGAGTGGGAGCCGGGTGACGGTCACGCCTCGGCGTCGCTGGTCGCGGGGGTCAACTGCAAGCGCAACCGCACGATGCGCCGGGGCTCCGCGTGGGCGATCGTGATGGTCACGCCGCTGCGGGCCAGTGCAAGGGCCTCGCCCGTCTTGGGAATTCGTCCGAGAGACGAGATTACGAATCCGCTGATCGTGTCGTAGTCCTCGTTTTCCGGCAACGTCAGCTTGAGCTGCTCGTTCAGGTCGTCGACGTGTACCCGGCCATCCACCTCCCACGTGCGCTCGTCCAACTTGCGGATGGGCGACTGCTCCGGCTGCTCGTGCTCATCGGCGATCTCGCCGACGATCTCTTCGAGGATGTCCTCGATGGTGACCAGGCCGGCGGTGCCGCCGAACTCGTCGAGCACGATGGCCAGGTGTACG
Organism: Phycisphaerae bacterium; assembly: GCA_028706835.1. Classification (GTDB taxonomy): domain Bacteria; phylum Planctomycetota; class Phycisphaerae; order JAJVII01; family JAJVII01; genus STB-87. The sequence continues at coordinate 7,181 of JAQTVL010000213.1, forward strand.
TGCGTGCGGCGGAGGTCGCCCAGCAGATCGCTGAGCGAACGCGATTCCGGGACGAACAGCGGCGGTCGCATCACTTTGCGGATGGCAAGAACCGGCGGGCCGCTTTCGTCCCCGTCCCGGGCGATTTCCCACAGCAGGTCCTTGGCATACAGCAGGCCGATGATGTTGTCGAGGTTGCCTTCGTAGACCGGGATGCGCGAGTGTCCCGCCTGGTGGACCGTCTCCAGCACGGCGTGCAGGTCGGCGGTCACGTCGACGGCGATGATGTCGGTCCGCGGCGTCATGATCTGGTCGGCCCGGGTGTCCTGGAACTCGAGCACCGACTTGATCATCTGGGTTTCCTGCGGATCGACC
>JAQTVL010000214.1 GCA_028706835.1 Phycisphaerae bacterium
CAGGCGTTCAAGCGGCTGCACGGGTACAGCGAGTTCGCGGGCAGCGGGCTGGGGCTGGCAATCGTGCGCAAGATCGTCGAGCGTCACGGGGGCACGGTCGGCGCGGATGGCGCGGTCAACGGCGGCGCGAGGTTCTGGTTTACGCTTGGGTAAATCGAGGGAATCATGGCCAAGGCCCTGCGGATTCTGATTGTCGAGGACTCCGACGACGACGCACAACTGCTGCTCCGCCAACTCAAGCGGGACGGCTACGACGTGGCGTCCCGGCGGGTGGAGACCGAGGCGGACATGGCCAAGGCGCTCGACGGGCAGGCGTGGGACCTGGTGCTGTCGGACTACGTAATGCCGCGGTTCAGCGCCCCAACCGCCCTGCGCGTGCTCCAGGACAAGGGGCTCGACCTGCCGTTCATCATCGTCTCCGGCGCGATCGGCGAAGAGATGGCGGTGGCCGCCATGAAGGCCGGCGCCCACGATTACATCCGCAAGGACAACCTGACCCGGCTGACCGCGGCCATCGACCGCGAACTGCGCGAGGCGGTCGAGCGGCGGGAGCGTCGCCGGCTGGAGAAGGAAATCCTCGAGGTGACCAGCACCGAGCAGCGACGGATCGGCGTGGACCTGCACGACGCGCTCGGCCAGGACCTCACCGGCATCGCCTTCCTGTCCAAACTGCTGTACGAGAAACTGGCCAGCCGGGCCGCGCCCGAGGCCCACGACGCAGCGGATGTCGGGCGGCGGGTCAATGAGGCGATCCGCCAAGTGCGGGCGCTGGCCAGGGGGCTCTGCCCCGTCGAACCCAGCCAGGACGGCCTGATGAACGCGCTGACATCGCTGGCCGGCAGCATCGAGGATGTCTACGGAATCTCCTGCCGGTTCAGTTGCGACCAGCCGATCCGGCTGGCGGACAACGCCCTGGCGACCCATCTGTTCCAGATCGCCCGCGAGGCGGTGGGCAACGCGATCAACCACGGCAAGGCGAAGAACGTGGAGATCGCGCTGTCGGACGCGGACGGCCGGCTGACGCTACGGATCAACGACGACGGCAGCGGCCTGCCAGCGGCGCTGCCGCGAAATCGCGGCATGGGCCTGCACGCGATGAACTACCGAGCGCGGATGATCGGCGGCGTGCTGGCAATGGAAACCCGCCCCAGCGGCGGCACGGCGATCAGTTGCTCGGTGAGAATGAACGTCGAGTAAGTCAGCGGATGCAGCAGGTTCCGCTCGATCACCGACTCCCTGAGATATCCGTCGGCGTCTGCGTCTTGAACTGTCCGTCGTAGGCGTGATCGGGAGTGCCGAGGGTCGTCTCAAAGATCAACTGGCAGATGCTCATGCCAGGAAGCAGCTCAACGGTCGCGGTACCGTGGTTGCACATTTCCAGTTGGAGCCGCGCATCGAATCCGGGGTGGATCGTCGGGGCGCAGACGTGGACTCCGATCGCAATCCTCGCCATCGAACTCTTGCCCTCGACTCGAGCCGCAATCTTGGACGCCTTCGGGAGTGCCACTCGCTCCGCCGTCCACGCCAGGATGAATTGCTGCGGCCGGAGCAGGTACCCGTCCGAAATATCCAGCCTCCGCGTGTAGCGGGCAATGACATCCGCCACCCTGTAGCCGGGCCGTCCGGGCTGGATGGGCGGCATGGCGGAGGTGTCGGTCAGCCATTCCTGCACTTGCGGGCCCAGGGTCAGATCGACGGTCGTGGCGCTGTATCTGGATTCGTCGGGCAGAGGGTCGATGGTGATGAGGCCGCCTGCGATATGCGTTCGGATTTCGTGATCGGTGAGAATCATCTCAGGTTCCCACGATCGCGCTGGGCAGGACCCAGATTCGCCAGTCCCCGCGCGACGTTTCGCCGGGCAATTCGATCAACACGCGATTGGGCTCGCGGCGAACCTCCGTCGCGTGGATCACCCCGTCGCCGACCTGGCGCGAGCCGACGATCACTTCCGCAGTTGCCCCGGAGGCGGTTTCGATGTACGCGATGGATTCTTCCTTGATGGGTCCAGCTTCGATCTTGGCTTTCACGTTGCACATGGCGGCGACCTTCCCGGTGAAACAGGCGTTACCTAATTGAGTCTACTCTTCGGCACGTCGCGGTCAAGCTCTGAACGCAACTTTCGGCCTCCACGTTTAGATTCATCGCGGGATTTGTGGTATGCTGGCCGCCGGATAATCGCAACTTCTAGTGAGCGTACCCATGACGCAGAGCACGCAACGAATGTCTCAGGTTCCCGATGCCCAGGGCCGATTCGGCGAGGGGCGCTACGGCGGGCGTTACGTCCCCGAAACGCTCATGGCCGCCCTCGAACTGCTGGGCGCCTCCTACGAGGCCGCCCGGGCCGACGACCGATTCCAGGCGGAACTGGCGTCCATGCTCCGCCACTACGCCGGCCGGCCGACGCCGCTTTACTTCGCCCGCCGGCTGACCGAGCACTACAACGGCGGACGAATCTACCTGAAGCGCGAGGACCTCGCCCACACCGGGTCGCACAAGATCAACAACACGCTCGGCCAGTGCCTGCTGGCGGTGCGGATGGGCAAGAAGCGGGTGATCGCCGAGACCGGGGCCGGGCAGCACGGCGTGGCGACCGCGACGGCGGCGGCGGTGCTCGGGCTGTCCTGCCGCGTCTACATGGGCACCGAGGACGTCCGCCGCCAGCAGCTTAACGTGTTTCGCATGAAGATGCTCGGCGCGGAGGTTGTCGAGGTGTCAGCCGGGTCAGCGACCCTGAAGGACGCGACCAACGAGGCGATGCGCGACTGGATGGCCAGCTCGGCGGACACGCATTATGTGATCGGCTCGGTGGTCGGCCCGGATCCGTTCCCGCGGATGGTCCGCGACTTCCAGGCGATCATCGGGCGCGAGGCCCGCGAGCAGATGATCGAGCAGGCAGGCCGGCGGCCTGACGTGGTGATCGCCTGCGTCGGCGGCGGGTCGAACGCGGCGGGAATCTTCTACACGTTCGTGGACGAGCCGTCGGTTCGGCTGATCGGCGTGGAGGCCGGCGGGCGCGGCATGGCGCTGGGCGACAACTCGGCGTCGCTGACCGCTGGGCATCCGGGCGTGCTGCACGGGGCGCTGACCTACGTGCTGTCGACCGACGACGGCCAGACGGCGCCGGCCCATTCGATCGCCGCCGGCTTGGACTACCCCGGCACCGGCCCGGAGCACTCCTACTGGAAGGACGCCGGCCGGGTGGAGTATGTGACCCGGAACGATAACCACGCACTAACCGCGTTCAGCCGGCTGTGCCGCATGGAGGGCCTGATCCCCGCGCTGGAATCGGCCCACGCGATCGCCTGCCTGGACCTCGTGGCCCCACAGACCAGCAAGGACCAGTTGATCGTGGTGAACCTGTCCGGCCGAGGCGACAAGGACTGCGCGGAAGTGATGCGGCTGACGAAATAGCGGCTGTGCGACAATGTGCTGGCGCGTCGATAGACTATGAGACAGGCTCGCGGTACCGGTCGCGTAATGTAACGGAACTGCTGCCATGAGGTCGCTCAAAGCATCCGTGACGCGCATCCCTCCCGACGCGTTCAACCGCGTGGCCTACCGGCAAGAGCGGGTCCGCGTCGAACGCCGGGGCGGAAAGTCGGTCTATCTCGTCGGTAAAGAGGACCTCGCACTTCTGGAGAGGATCGAGGATCGGTACTGGCGGAACGAAGGCGTCAAGGCTCTCGATGAATTCAGGCGTTCCGGCCGGAAATCGATCCCGTGGAAGAAGATCAAGGAAAGGCTGTTGGAGAAACCGTGACCAAACTGGAAACGACTTTGCGTAGCCGCGTCTCCGCGGGCGAGCGGATGCTGGCGCCGTTTGTCACCGCCGGTTATCCGAACATCGCCGCCACCGCGGCGATTCTCCGGGCGATTGACGATCTCGGCCTCGGCTGCGTCGAGGTCGGGATTCCGTTCTCCGACCCGGTGGCTGACGGGCCAACCATCCAAGCCAGCTTCACCGCGGCGCTCAACGCGGGCCTGACCGTCGAGTCGGTCTTCGCCGAACTCGGCAAGCTGGCCGGCCTGGTCACGCCGCGGATCGCGATGGTCAGTTTCACGATCGCGTTCCGCTGGGGCGTGCAGCGGTTCCTCCAGCGGGCAGCCGCGGCTGGGTTCGCGGGCGTCCTGTTCCCCGATCTGCCGCTGGGCGTCGAGCCGGAGGTAGGCCGGCTGGCGAACGACGCCGGGCTGGCGAACGTCATGCTGGTCGCCCCGACGAGCCCGCCCGGCCGGGCACGGGAGATCGCGGCGGCATCGACCGGGTTCGTCTACTACCTCTCCGTCGCCGGCATCACAGGCGAGCGGAGGGAGTTGCCGGCTGATCTGCCCGAGAATGTTCGTCAACTCAAGGCTGCCGGCGGCGGCAAGCCGGTCTTCGTCGGCTTCGGCATCGGCCGGGCGGACCAGGTCGCCCAGGTGACAGCCGTGGCTGATGGCGCGATTGTCGGTTCCGCGCTGGTCCGCCGGATCACCCAGTCCATCGAGGCAGGCCAGTCGGCGGACCAGATCGCCGGGCAGGTCCGGGAGTACGTGGCGGAGTTGTCGAAGGGATTGCCCGGCAAGAAGTAGTTGTGGTATTTGCGATTTTTGTGCTTTCTGCAAAATGTTCCACGTGGAACATTGCAGGGCCGAGAACCAGGTGCCGAGTGCGGAATGAAGGACGATGTTCCACGTGGAACATTGGTCCAGCCTCGACACCCCGCAAGTGATGTTCCACGTGGAACATTGCGGCGTGGCCCTTCCGCCTTGCGGCGGTCCCCTCTCCCTGGCCCTCCCCCCAAGGGGAGGGAGATTGGGGACGATGTTCCACGTGGAACATTGCCCGCAACCGATGTTCCACGTGGAACATTGGTCGAGCCGCGATCCGGGTGGAACGCGCAATGCGGCTTACGAAATTATCCGAACCGATGTAATTAACATTCGTTAACTATTTCTGCCGCGGCAACTTAAATTCCTTGTTCTTTGGCTAACCAAGCTCGGTTGAGGGTTGTCTGGACATATGAGGCCGGGCCGAAATGAAGTCCCTGAGACGGATCGACCGGCCTCGCCGGAACAACAGGGCGAGCCCGATGCTCAGCTTGTCGCCCGGGCGTTGGCGGGCGAATCGGCGGCGTTCGACGAGTTGGTCAGGCGGTACGAGCGGCCGGCCCTCGCAGTCGCGTATCGCCTGCTCAGCCAGGCGCAGGACGCCCAGGAGGTCGTGCAGGACGCGCTCCTGCGAGCCTACCGGGCGCTGAGCACGCTGGCCAACCCGCAGATTTTCGGGCCTTGGCTGCTCCGGATTGTCAGCAATTTGGCGCTCAACTACCGCCGGTCGCGGGCCCGGCGCCCGGCTGTCAGCCTCGACGCCGACAGCCGATCCGAGGGCGACGAGAGCGACTCGCTGGGCCAACTGCTGGTCAGCTCGCAGGAGCGGCCCGAGCAGGAACTGATGACCGGCGAACTGGCGGATCGGATCCGCCAGGCGCTCGACGAGCTGCCCGAGCGGCAGCGTCTGGCGCTGGTGCTGTTCTCGATCGAGCAGATGCCGCAGAAGGATGTGGCGGAGATCATCGGCTGCTCGGTCGAAGCGGTGAAGTGGCACGTGTTCACCGCCCGGAAGAAGCTGAAGGACAAACTCTCCGACCTGATAGGCGAAGCATGACCCGGCCGACGAACAATCCGAACCGCTTCGACCCGACCGCCCCGGTGGGTTCGGACGAGGCGGCCGGCCTGCCCGACGTGCCCGCGGGCGACGTGCCGGCGAACGATCGGCTGACCGAACTGGTCAGCCGCGCGACTCAGCCGCCGGCCGGCCTGAAGCTCGACTGGGGCCGGCTTCACGCGGCGCTGGCGCAGGAAAGCCCGGGGACTGCGATCCGCGGGCGTTCGGCATCGCGGCGCCCGGTAGCGCGATTCATCTTCTACATCGGCGGCGGACTCACCGCCGTCGCCGCGGCAATCATCCTGACAACCGTGTTCGTGCTGCACCGCGGCGGGCCCATCACGCCGCCGGGCAGCCAGGGCCCCGGCCCGGGGCCGATCGCGAAGAGCGATGCGCCGAAGCCCGAGCCTGAAAAACAGGTGATCGTCTGGGTCGGCATCCCGCAGGAGGACGCCAAGGACCTGGTGAACGACCGGCACGACAGCACACGGAACGACCTGGTGGTCGTCTTCCCGCGGGCGGACAGCCGGTTCGTGCCGCAGTCCCCGTCCGGCAAGACCGGCGGGCCGATGGTCATGACCGACAAGGCGCCGCTGGTCGGCACGCCGTATCGGCGGGGCGCCCGCGAGGCCGACAGCGACACGCCGTATCCCGGATTCTGAAACTGGATCAAAAGCGGAAAGAGATATCTCTGATACAGGGTGACAAAATGAACAACTCGCAGCGGTTCGATCGGATCCGCGCCCTCGGCGCGACGGCCCTGGCGGCTGTTGCGCTTGTCGTCGTTCTTGCGGCCGCACCGGCGATCGCCCAGCCGACGGCCACCCAACCCGCGGCGCCGCCCATCGCCCAGCCGCTGCCGGAGGGCACGTTCACCGCCGCACAGATTCAGCTTATGCTCGACACGCCGGTCGAGCCGGCCACCCTCCACAACGCGCTTCTGCTCGACGTGCTTCGCAAGCTCGAGGGCGGCAAGGCCCGCTGGCTGGACCTGCCCGGCTCGACGCTCAGTTTCCTGCCGTACGGCGAGGAGACGCCGGTCAGCCTGCGCGTGCCGGCTGACGGCAAGAAGACGCCGCTGCGCGCGGTGCTCAACGCGCTGATCGAGCCGCTGTGCCTGACCTATCGCATCATCGAGGACGACCGCGGCCGCGGCGTGCTCCGCATCGTGCCGCGGGCGGAACTGCACCGCGTCGGCCGGCGAGCCGCTATCGACGAGATGGACGTGCTCTACCAGCTTCGCACGTTGCGGATCGAGTCGTGGAAGACGTCGCTGCTGGCGCAGGTGCAGGCCGCCGCCGGCAAGCCGATCGGGCTCCAGTTCGACCTGACCGGCCTGGACGCCGCAGCCGCCTACAAGAAGTTCAACGACTCGGTGAGCAAGATGGCGCCGAGCACGGTGGCCGGCCTGCTCGACCAGTTCTGCATGGAGGGCGGGTCGACCTGGCGGGTGGAGGGCAACAGCATCCGCATCATCGACAAGGTCAAGCAGGTGGTCCACCAGCTCAACCGCCACGTGTCGGTCCGGTGGGCCGACATGCCGCTGGAGCAGGCCCTGGTCCAGATCGCCAACTCGGCTGGGGTGGCCGCGCAGTTCCAGCCCGGCATGTTCACCGGCGTCGAGCCGAGCAGCCAGCGGATCACGTGGTCCTCGCCCGATGAGTCCATCATTCAGATCATCGAGACGCTGTCCGGCCGGACGGGCATTTCCTACGAGGTGCACGACGACTCGGTGTTGTTCTTCGGCCCACGGCGGAACTCGCAGGACCCGGTGATCGGCCAGGTGACGATGGGCACGCGGTCCGGCAAGTTCACCTATCAGCTCTTCCTTCGCAAGTCGATGCTGTCG
>JAQTVL010000215.1 GCA_028706835.1 Phycisphaerae bacterium
GGACCGGACTCGACCTCGAAGCATCACGGACACGAAAACAAAGACGAGTCAACCGCCGATGCACGCGGACGCACGCCGACGGAATTACGCCTTACTCGCCGAGGAATGTCGTCAGTCGGCGTTGCAGCTTTCGTGAGTCGCGAGTTTCGCATTCCCAGACGACCAAAGCTCGCCAACCGGATCGCATGATCACGCTACGTTTTCCCAGCCGAGCGTCTGCAACCAATCGCGGACGTGCCGCTTCTCAAACCCGGCGCGGAACTGAACCAGTTGCGCCACGAAACTGGCAAGCGATTCGTGTCTCCTCCCCCGGAGTTTCTTCCGGGCATTGGCAACAGTTCCACCGGAAACCGAAAGCGTGATTCGCAACCCGGATCGCGGAATTCTCCGAGCTGGCCTTGATGCTGCGACGACGATGACCGTGTCTCCCACCTCCACCCAATTCCCGCCAACCTTCTTGACGGGCGTGACGAGCCGATGCGGCGAGCAGTCCGGCATTTCCAATGCCGCCTTCAGAATAGGCACTCCTGCGTTATTGCCTCGCCGTCTCGCCCTGCGAAGAAGTGCCTCGATGATATTGCTGAGGGCAAGCCCCCGGTCATGCAGGTCAACGGCGAATCCGGCGAGCATTTGGCACCCCGAAGACGGTCAGGAGCCCCGGTTCTTGTGCGCTCCCAAGTTGGGAGCAACATAATCAACACGTACAATCGCGTCAATGCTGAAATCCATCCACACGCCGGAGTATCGTGAGTTCTGTCGCCGGTTGGTGACGTTGCGCGAGGCGGCGGGCCTCTCCCAGCGTGCATTGGCTCAGCGTCTTCGGGTCTCGCCAAGTTGGGTGGCCAAGGCGGAGTCGGCGGAACGGCGGATGGACCTGATCGAATTCGCTCGCGTCTGCGAAGCGTGCGGAGCGGATGCGTCCAAGGTCGCGGGGACGTTCCTCAAAGCCATCAAATGAGCGCACGCAACAACAACATGCGTTTTCAGATGCCAGGCGTGCAGACGATGGTCTCGCGAAAGTCGAGCATCACGAACGCATTCGTCATGTCCATCATCCCGGTTGTGAATCCGAGCGACGAGGACATTTTGGAGGCACTCCGGATTCTGGAGATCGATCCGGAAGACGTGCGATGCGCGTACTGCGGCGATCCGTCCTCCGAGTGGGACCACCTTCGCCCGCTCGTCCTGAAGCGCCGCCCGACCGGATTCATATCCGAGATCGCGAATCTCGTCCCCTCCTGCGGGAAGTGCAATCAGTCGAAGGGCAACAAGGACTGGAAGGTATGGATCAGGAGCAGCGCTCGACATTCCCCCGCGACGCGGGGCGTCGCCGATCTTGAGGCCCGCGTCACCCGCCTGCTTGCGTTCGAGACATGGCGACAGCCGGCCCCACTGGATTTTGAGAAGATGGTCGGCCCGGAACTCTGGAAGACGTACTGGGAAACCTGCGAGCAGATGGTCGAACACCTCAAGAGTGCCCAGGGAGTCGCCGACACGCTCAAAGGGCGAATCCTCCAGGCCCACAACGCTCAGATCGCAAAGGCGGCGTCTGCCGCACCCGCCTCGACCTTGCCTGCCCCCGGCGACACGCGAGCGGAGGCGTAGGAGTCTTCCCCGCGGCAGGTGCAACTACCGAATCTGAAACTACAGTGCAACAGCGCGAGTCGCGCTGGATCCTTGGACGACGATGAATTCAGCCCGCGAAGCGGGCGACGGCGTGTAGCCGCAGGCGCGAGCCTGCGGTACGATGCGATTATTATGGGAAAGCCCCCAAACGGGGGCGAAGGCATCGTTCCATTCACCAGGGAGCCAACATGAGTTTCACCAACCTGCTGTACCACGCCGTGTTCAGCACCAAGGAACGCCGCCCGGCGATCGTGCCCGACCTGCGCAGCCGGCTCTATGAGTACACCGGCGGCATCTTCCGCGGCGAGGGCGGCACGCAACTCGAAATCGGCGGGATCGCGGACCACCTCCACATCCTGTTCAAGATGCGCCCGGACCAATGCCTGTCCGATCTGATGCGGCTGCTCAAGACGAATTCCTCGGCTTGGGCTCGCGAGCGGTCGGCCGACTGGCCGGGCTGGCAGGACCAGTACTCCGGGTTTACCGTAAGCGAATCGCAGGTCGGCGCGGTCCGGCAGTACATCGCGACCCAGGAAGAGCATCATCGCAAGATGTCATTTCGCGATGAGTTGATCGCGCTCTTGCGGAAGCACAATATCGAGTTCGAGGAGCAGTATATCTGAACGCTGCCTTCGCCCCCGTTGGGGGCTTGCATAAAATGGGACGATCTGTCCGCAGGCTCGCGCCTGCGGCTACACGCCTTCGCCCGCTTCGCGGGCTGAAAGCGGAGTCGCGCTCCCGCTCCTTCGGCAGCGCTCAGGGCAGGCGGTTGATCCTTCTTCGTTGTTATCCGTGTGAATCCGAGTCAATCCGTGGTTGAGGTTCGCCCGCGGTTCCCGCAAAGCGGGGCCTTCGTCCCCGCACTCCACGGCGGGTTCGCGCCTGCGGCCACACGCCGCCGCTGACCTCACGGTTTCCTCGCCAATCGGATCGCCGGGCCCGTCGGAATCTCGATCGGCGCGATCGGCAGCAGACCCGCCGCCCGGGCCCAGTCGTCGATCTGCCGCCCGGTGTACGTCGTGCCCGCCGCCGTGCCCAGCAGCATGTTGCACGCGAACAGCAGCGGGATGGCCGGCCCCGTGCGGTCATCGTTCACGACGAATTCCGCCACGCCGAGCAGGCCGCCCGGCTTGAGCGCTGCCGCCGCCCGGCGGGCGAGGTCGGCGGACGCCTCCGGGCCCATCGAGTGGTAGAGATGCCCGGCGAAGATGAAGTCGAACTGCTCGCGGCCGAGGTCGGCGGTCTCCGCCGGCTCGCCGCGATAGGAGAACCGGTCGGCCACGGAGAACCGCGCGGCGTATTCGCGGGTCACCGGCAGCACCTGCGGATAGTCGATGACCGTCACGCGGCAGGCGGGGTTGGCCTGGGCGAACGGGATCGACCACGGCGCCGCCCCCGCGCCGACGTCCAGCACCGCCGCCGGCTGAAACTTGTCACGCTCCGCCAGCGAGCGGCAGAGGATCATCCCGGCGGCGAAGTTGCCGTTGAACAACTGGCGGACCAGCACCTCGAAGCTGACCCGCGGCGCGCCGGGCTCGCCCGCCAGCGGCTGGCCGGTGCGCACGGCCTCGGCCAACTTCCACCAGCGAACCGCCAGGTTCTTGGTGTGGAGGATTTGCGGGGCGAGGTTGATCCGCGGGCTGGGCCCAAGGTAGGTGCGGGCCAGCTCGGTCACGTCGAATTGCCCGAGCGCATCCCGGGACAGCAGCCCCATGCCGACCAGTGCCCCGGCCAGCGCGTCGATGCCGCGAGCGGACGCCTTCACCCGCGCCGCCAGGGCGGCCGCATCGGCTGGGCCGTCGGCGAACGCGGCGAACAGGTCGAGTTCCACCGCGGCCGCCAGGACGGCCGTGCGGGCGAAGCCCCAGGCATTTTCCCACACCAGGTCCGCGCGAACCGATGTCGTGCTCATACAGGTCCTTTCGATCAGGTTGTGACATTATTGTAGGACGCAAACCTGTCTTGGTTCGCTCATTGCGGTTCCCGCGCCCCCCGCTGCGTCGTCGGGGCCGACAGGATGATCAGCGGCGTGTCGACCTGGGGCATCGGCGACTCCGCGGGCTGGGTCGCTATCGATCGCACCCGAGCCAGGTCGATCGCCCGGCCCCCAACGCCGGCTGCAACCGGCGTCCCCGGCCGATCGCGCACCAGTTGCGGAACGATGTAGTCCCTCTCGAAGTCCGTCACCGCCTGCGGGTCGAACCCGGCCACGAACGTGCCGTCGATCGTCAGCCCGTCCGGCGTGCTGAACCGCAATCGGCCCGCGAGCGCACGCCCGCCGCGGACCCATTTCGTCTGCATCTCGCCCACGCTGGCCAGGCTGGCCCGGTTGAACTCGCCCTTGCGCCGGGTGAGGTCGGCATACATCGCCTGCTCGCCCCGGCCGATGTCGAAGTCATGCGTCGGCTGGTCGTCGCGGAACTGCACGAACAAGGCGTAGGCGGGCCTTCCTACGGCGCTGCCCGGCAAGGGGAAGCTGAGCAGCACGCGGCACCAGCCGGCCTCGCTGCGAACATACGACGCCCGCCGGGTCTCCATCGCGTAGCCCAGGACCTTCTGGCCCGGAGTCAGGAACGCCCGCTGCACCCGCACCGCCGCCCGAGGCTGCGCCGTGTCGCACCCAGCCAGCAGACCGAGCAGCGCCAAGGCGAGCCGGGCCGTCCCCGGCCCCGCCACCACCATGCGTCGGGCCCGAGGACGGGCCGGCTCGCTTGCCGCGACATGTGCAGGCGACCCTGTCATAGCTTCCGATCCCGCAGGAACTTCTCCACCAGCACCGGGGCGGGGCGGGCGAAGAATCGGCCGGTCAGGCGGATATCCGTGTTCATCAACAACTCGAAGGAGCCGCTGATCCACCATTCGTTCGGGTCGAACCCGCCGAGCATCGGCCAGATTCGCGTCTTGATCTTGCCGTACTGATCGCTGATCACGCGAAGCTGCCCGTAGGCGTCGTAGAGGTAGTACGTCGCCCGCACCTGGCCGCTGAGAATCTTCTGGCCGACCTGGAACTCGCCGCCTTCGCTGTTGACCACCAGCATCAGGTAGGCGCGGTATTTCATCGGCGCCTTGGACACCAGCGCGTCCTGCCCGGTCGGCGTCGGGGGCGGCGGCTCGGCGTGCGTCGGCTGAAGCGCCAGCACGATCGTCTGCTGCCCGCGAGGCCCGTTGCTGAACAACGCCATGGTCGACGTGTAGCGCTGATTGACGGCGTCCTTCTTCGCGGCGACGAACTCGTCCAGCTTCGCCTGCGGCTGGCAGCCCAGCAGTGCCAGCGCCATTCCCGTCAGAACGATTGACGACGCAAACAGACGGGCGCCGTTCGCATTCGTCATTTGACACTTGTCATTCATTCGGCATTCGTCATTAGACATTCGTCATTCCCGCAATCACCCTACCCGCGCGTTGCGAATGAAGTCCCGGATCCGGTCGATGCTCTTCACGCCGGGCGAGTCCTCGACCTCCACGCCGCCGGCTGTGTCCACGCCCCAGGGCCGGGTCAGCCGGATCGCCTTGGCGACGTTCGCCGGCGTCAGGCCGCCGGCCAGCATGATCGAGGGCCAGTTCTCGAACTGCCCGTCTTCGCGGGCGTCCTCGACCCACTCCCAGTTGAATCGCCGCCCGCTGCCGCCGAACTTCCGCGGCGCCGGCGGCGGGGCGTCCAGCAGCACCGCCAGCAGGCCCGCGTGCTGCTCGACCCCGTCCAGCCATTCCCGGATCGGCCCGGCAAAGTCGCAATCAGCCACCCGGAACGCCTTGATCACGCGGGCGCCCTGGGTAATCAGCCAGTCCGCCAGCGCCGGCGGCTCGTCGCCGTGCAACTGCACGACGCGGAACGGCCGCGCCCCGACGCGCGGGCCCGGCGCGATCAACTGGCCCAGCAGCTTCTTGCTCGGGTTGACGGTGACGGCCACCGGCACCGCCGGCGCCTCGATGCCCGCGATGAGCGGCTCCGCCGAACCGTCGCCGGCGTAGCGGACGCTGTCGGGGTAGAAGTTGAGCCCGACGAAGTCCGCGCCGGTCTGTGACGCCGCCCGTGCATCCTCGACTCGCGTAATGCCGCAGATCTTGATTCGCATAGCCGCTCAGTATAGGCAAAATTCGCCCGTTGCGCCGCCGAAATCCCGTGGCCATCTGTCACACCCAGGAGTTCGACCCGGGGCGCCAGTCAGATTTCAGAGTCACATTTCATCCCCCACCCCCCCTCTTTTGAAATCTTCCACGAGTTTGATTGATTTCCTCCAAACATGCTCATTTTCAATCACGCCGCAAGTGATTCTTTTACAATATGTTATGACTAGTAGTGGCGATTTCATCCCTCGCCAGCCCCGAAATTCTGCTCATTTCGACCGCCAAATGAGCAAGGTGTGGAAGAATTCCTCCATTTTCGACCACGCTGCGAACATTACATGGCGTTTATTATCGGACGCATTTCATCTCTCGTATCATGGGCCGGCGTCGGGCCTGGTTCGGCGCGGCAAGACTTGGTGGCGGCGTCCCAAGTCCGTCCTTTTGTGGAGTGCGGGAGCGCAGCTCCCGCTTTCGGTCAGCGCCGAGGGGTGACTGCTCCGCAAAGCGGTAGCTGCGCTACCGCACTCCACAAACGACGGAGAATCCAAATCCCCACCAAATATTGCCACACCCGCCTGGTTCAAGTCAGGGTTTCCGGCTTGCGGGCGGGTGCGGGACGGGCAGGATGATCGCGTGGCCGGAGGCCGCGAATCGCGCCGGGGCGGATGGCTTGCCACGTGGTGAATCGGGCGGCGAGCGAGTCGGAACGGGAGGCGTTGCGTCGGATCGCGGCGCGGGCCAGCCGTATGGCAAGGCGGGTTGGGCGTCGCTGACGGCCGGGCGATTGGGTTTGGCCAGCACGCTGCGTCCGGTCGGCCAGCCGCGCAGAGCGGAGAGTTGGGCCGCAAATGGGACGTGCCCCCCCCTCCTTTTTTTTTCCCCCGTCCCAAGTCGTTGCTTTGTTCTCGCGCCTCAAGACACAGTACGACCAACTGGGCTAGAGCAAGGCCGCGTATTTTCTCAGTTGGGCCACCGTCTGCAAGAGTTGTTGACGTGCGAGCGCGTCCAGGTATTCCTCGACTGTCTTGGGCGGGTTCCGCAGGCTCTCGCGCTGCCGCTTGGCTGCCGCGCATACTAGTTCCGGCGCCAAGTCCAGCAGGTGCATGATGAAATCATCGGGGTGCTGGGCCTCGATGCCGAACGCATCGAGTCTTTCGGCCGGGAAATCGCCGGTGTTGAAGGTGACGATCAGGTCGGCGCCCGCGCGAATCGCGGCAGCCAGAACATGGCGATCATCGGGGTCGGGCAGAGTCAGTCCGGCGATCAGCGGCTCATACCCGGTGACCAGGCAATCCAGGGCATGGGCGTTCATCGAGTCGCGCGTCCGCTCGATCTGCTCACGACTGAGATCGGTCCGGTTCTTCAGGAGGTTCCTGATCCATTCTTCGTGGATGCGATCCGTCCACCTGGCGCGGAACATGTCGGCCAGCGCCAGGTGCATCAGGAAGTCGCGAAGCGGCGCAGGGTATAGGACACAAGCATCGTAGACGACGGTGAAATTGGACATTGCTCAATAGCCCATGTCTAAGGCTTGCCCCTGCTCCGCCAGTTCGTCGAGGGCCTGGAGCCGTCTTGTTTCCATGTGCTCCCTGTAACCCATCAGGTCCTTGAACATGATGCGGCGGTGAGTCCCCACCTTGCGGAACGGGACATGCCCCGCCATCATCTGCTTGATCAAGAACGGCCTGGACACGCCCAACAGGTCCGCCGCCTGCTGGGTGGTCAACTCCGCGTGGATCGGAAT
>JAQTVL010000216.1 GCA_028706835.1 Phycisphaerae bacterium
GGCCCGCGATGACCGCGGTGCCCGGCGTGTAGTCGATGAATTCCCCATCCTGGAAGAACAATGCAGGGGTCTGAGCCATTTTCGTATCCTTCTAAAAAGCGTTGTCTGTTCGGTGTGCCACCATCAACGGAAGGCCGGGCGGGCGGTAGCGAACCCGCCCGGCCGTGCGACTGCTATCATCAGGCGGTGGACTTCACGCCGGCGCGATACTCGGCGAAGGCGGGGCCCCAGTCGTGATACGCTCGCATCTGAATGCCGAGCGTATTAAACTCGGTGTCGCTAGATTCGATCGTCGGCGACTGCTGGCCGTTCAAGAAACACACCAGAGCCGTCGGCAACACCGCCGGGTTGCACAGCAGATACCACGTCGACGCGCTGTAGCCCGTGTAAGCGCTGTTCTCCAGTTCGGGCACAACGATCGGCCGGAAGCGGTTGAAGTAGATGTTCGCCACCGGCAGCCGAGTGCTCGCCGTGGTGTCGCGAATCTCTTGGCTCGAATAGAACTTGCGAGCCGTGGCCTCCAGCGTGGACGGAACGAGCAGGATGTCCGGCTCCAACCCAAGCAGGTTGCCGTCCGGCCCAGCCATGTTGCGAAACGCGGCCACGGCGGCGGCGAGTCCGGTATCGCCCAGTGCGTTCGTCTCGACGAGGTTCGTCCGGGCCGCCGTGAAGAACGTGCTGTTGTTGATCCACAACACCCAAAACGCCTTGTTCAACTTAATCGCGGCGCCCATTCCAAGGCCCATTCGCAAGTCGTTCAACGCCCCCAGATCGTCGTTGATGATGTCCTGCCGGGTGATGGTGATCATCTTCCCGTAGGTCTTCGCTGCCATCGTGTACGACTCTTGACCGAGCGTACCGTGCTTGATCTCGCCGGCGGGGCCCACCTCTTCGTATTCCAGCGATGAGGTCATGCGGTACGCCGTCTGGGTCTTGAAATCCGGAACGGATCGCACGCCAGCAATGGACCGCCAAGACTGCGGAAGAAGGTTGAATCCCTCCAGCAGTAGTTTGTTGCCGGTCGTACTCAATAGTGTGGTCAGCGTGTGCGTGCTGAATGCAGCCTGGATGATTTCCCCCATGTTGTGCGTTCCGATTCGCCGGTGGCCATGGCAACCGGCTGCCTCGGCGTGGATCAGGAGCACGTCCTGCAAGGTGAGCTTTCCCTTGTGCTGCTTATCGGCGGCCTCAAGAACTTCCGGATTGTACGCCTTCTCGGCATCCACCAGCCCGCACGCTCGGGCAAACGCGGCCTCGATAACCTGCGGGTTCGCATCGTACCGACTCGCGTGGATCGCCGGCCCCACCGGACGCTCGACCTGAATCAACTTCTGGTAGGTCATGTCGCGTGCTTCGAGAAGCTCGGTTTGAAGGCGAACGACAGGCCATTCCTCGTTAAGTGCCTTCAACTTCAACTCGGCGGCGGTCTGCCCAGCCTTCGCCTGGATCTCGTTGAGCTGTGCAGCGTCGATCTTGCCGACGTAGCTCGCAGCCTTCGCCTGGATGCCGGAGACGTGCTTTTCGTAGGCGAGCACCACGCCGGCCAAGTCGAACTTCGGCGGTTCGACCTTCGGGGCGGCCGGAGGCGTGCCCGTCGCCTTGGCCTCGATGGCGGCCTTGTCGGCTGCCTCCTTCAGTTCGGCGTTGTATGCCGCCTTAATCAGTGCCACTTGATTGTCGCGGAGGGCGTCGATTTCCTCGGCGGTATAGGCCCCACCAGCAACAATCCATTCGCGCAGTTTGTCGTCCATCTGATTCTCCTTTTGATTCGCGGCGGTCGCCGCAACTTTGACCGAAGTGCGGCCGTCGGCTCCGACCGCTACGAAACTGACCTCTCGAAGCGTCGCCTTGCGGGCGATGGTCAAGGGGCCCTTGAACGTCTTGCCGTTGACTTTCGTGCTCACTCCGTCGCCCACGTACTCCAGCCCGCCCTCGGCCGGCATGGCTCCGATGGATGCCTTCCAGGGGAAGCCCTGCTTGGCACTGCCGAGCACTTCAGCAGCAGTAGGGCCGACGCCGGAAATGACCCCCGACACTTTCACCGTGGCGGCGACTTCCGCCTCGTCCGCGTGCCCGACGATGTTGCTCAGGTCGTGGTCGCGCAGAATCGGGAACGGAGCTTCCGCCTTGAGCCCGGCGAGGTCGACAACCACCGGGTCGTAATAGCCGGCGATGCGCATTGCCGTTCCCGTGTAAGCGACCATCGAGAATCGCTTGGGCGCATCCGGTGCGGCATCGGCGGCCTGAATCCACTCGACGGGGACAGCCTCGGCTCGGATCATCTCGTTCGTGGCGAGCTTCGCCCGAATCATCCGCGCCTTGGCGTGGCGTTGTGCGTGCTTGTTCATCGTCGCCTCGCGTATCCGTTGGTTGCGGGCAGCCGGGCGCGCCCGTTGGTCGGTTCCTCTTCCTCCTCTTCCTCTTCGCCGTCGTCCGGTTCATCCGCTTCATCTGCTGACGGCTCTTGTGGCGGCGGTGCCTTTGCCGGGAAGATTGCGTTGCGGCGAATCTCACGCATCTCTTCAACGGTCACGCCGTAGTCGGCCGCGAGCACTTCGATTTCGTCCTCGTCGTCAAGGCCGTCTTCGTCGGCGATGCGACTGGGCGAGGTTGTCCCGCAGCCGAGAGCGGTCTGGCGGGCGCTGGCCGTCTTCGCGTCGTCGATCTGCGGCATCTTCGGCCAGCCCCAGTGGTGCCGAGGCGCAGGCATTGCAGGAACGGACCAGCCATATGCCCGCTGCGCCTCCTCGAACCACAACGCGAATGTCGCTTCGAGTACGCACAGCTCGCAGTCCTGCCGCTCGACGTCGACGCCGACGTAATAGGTGAGATGGTCGAGCCGACCGCCGGAGAAGCTGTAGCCGCTGCTGTCACACGCCGCGATGTTGTACGGCATGTTCAGCGGCCGCGCCTCTTCGCACAGCATCGCCCGCGTGAAACTGTCGTATGTGGTCGTGGGCTGCTCGGCCTTCATCTGGGCCATCTTTGCCCCGGCCGGGCCAACGACCATCGTGCGCTTGTCGATGGGGACACTCGTAAACGGCCGCAGTTGGTCCGGGCCATCGTCCGTCGGTACTCCCATCTCCGCCACAACGGTGATGTCCGCCGCCGTCTCGGCCGCCGCAACAACGGCCTCGCGATAACGCCGCCCCGTACCGAACAGGTTGAGCGTGGACGTCGTCTCTGGAACTCCGCGATGCTGGCCACATCGGTCCTCGTTGAACCAATGCACCATGAACTTCGCGGGGATCGTCTCGTATTCCTGCCTGCCGCTGGTCCACGTCGCCCCGGGGTGGAACTTCAGCACGTCATAGCTGACCGGGTTGCCGTAGTCGTCGTAACGAATGCCGTCGACGTAGTTCTCGTCGTCCCCGACGAATACCGGCGATGTGATCTGGTCACACTCCAGCGTGCGGAGGTCCAGCTTTACAAGGTCGCCAAGCAGCGGGTTCGTGCGGAAGTGTCCAAACGATTCACCATCGCCGGTCTTCGCCTTGTCCAGCGTCCGCAGCTTGCGAAAAAAGCGAGACGCCTTGCACCACGATTCCCACCTGGCTTCAACCATGCGGTTGAAGTTTGCGTTGCCAGTCTGCATCCGCAGCTTCGGCCCGGTGCCAATCACATAGTTGGCCTGCGTGCCGATGATGCCCGCGGCGTGGCCGTTGTTCGTCCGCTCGTACCGTGAGCGCTGCCGGAGCTTCTGTCGTACCGCCAGCGAGTTCGAGGCGTCGGCGTCAAGCGCGTCCGCGTTGGCCCAGATGTTTTTGATCTCGGAGCCCTCGCCGGCCGCGTCGTACCGGGCGCGGACCATCCTGTTCGCCACCTCCACGCCGGGGCGCGGCGGGCGGGCAAAGATCCGACGGATGAATCCGAGGATGCTCAACCACAGCCTCCGGGTTCGAGAGTCCGGAAGATGAAGCCGCAATGGTTCTTGGCTTTGGCCGCGGTCGCCGCCTGCGCCTGCTGGACGGCCAACAGGTCCTGGAGTGGTTGCCCTTCCACGGTTCCGCTGCCGTCTACCGTCACCCGCTTGGGGTTGGCCGCGGCGGTGGCAATGGTCGTGTCGATGGTTGCCATGGTTCCTCCGGCAACCCGAGAAGGGCGAGCGTAACGAAAAAGGCCACGCGGGGATGCGGCCCCGCATGGCCTTTGGTTGCGCTGGTTTCGGCGTGGGTAGCTAATCCGCGCCGTCGCCCGGGTCGGGTTGTCTATCTAAATTAGAATCTCCGAAAGTGATTGAGGGAGTCGGAATCCGCACCCGCGCCCAAAATCGGCCGTATCCATACGCCCCTGCCACCCTTGGGGTGGCGTTGCGAGTTGTACTTGGGCTTGAGCGTGCGGATTAGTTCGAGCTCTACATCGTTGGCGAGACGCTTATCGTCTGTCTGCAAATACCTCACGTCATCGAACCGTTTGCACCACTCCGAGTAGTGCGAGTAGATGCGCGATACGATGTCGGACGACTGGCCAACGTACACCACTACGCCACGAAACATCAGAAAATAGACGCCGCGTATCACCTCTGGGAGGTGCAGCCGCGGCAGCCCGTTGACAATAGCAGACACACACGTTTCAGTCTTCGCCATCTTCATCCATCCTCGGAGGTTGATACTCGGTTTTTCCAACCATCTTTTCCAACGTGCGGCTTACGGTTTCGCACCGCCTGCAATACCGCCGCCGAATTATCCCGTTCACAACTGGTATCGTTTCCCACACAGACCAATCGCTAGACGCGCCGCACACCGGGCAGCGAATTCCCCTGCGATACTTGTCGTCGGCAACTTCGCTTGCCGCTGGTCTGTCACTAGGTTGCATCGCGATCATCGCCGCCAGTCATGTCTTGGCACACCACAGTGATGGACGTTCCCTCTGGTGGCCAACACAGCACGGTCAGCGCACCGTCGAACGTCGTGCCATCGGGAAGCGGGATTTCGTCAGTCATCGTCTGGTTCCTCCAGCATGTAGCCGCCCTGTATCGGTGTTGGGATTGAGACGCGGCATTTGGCGTCCGTGTAGGTGTAGGTGTAGGTGTAGGTAATAGGCCCAGCCTTCGCCGGCAACAGCTTGGCCAGCGGAAGACCGAGCATGGCAATCGCGGCCTTGAGGAGAGAGCGGCGGTTCATGTCTGGATTATCCGTTCCTCTGGTCTCATCCCGCCCGCCTCCCTGCGATGTCACCGGCCGCCGGTCTGTCCATGGGATTACGGCGCGGCTTGGCGGCGTCCTGTCCGGGCATCCTCGCGCCAAGGTAGGACAGCGCCGCGAGACAACCCACGATGTTGTCGAGGAAATGGTTGTCCTGGTCCGGCTTCAACGCCCACTCTTCCTTTTCCCGGCCCGTGTCCACCGACTTCATTCGCTGCGGGTACTCGGCCGCGCAGTGGTCCGCTATCAGTCGGTGCTGCTCGGCCTGCGTGCCCCAGAGACTGATCGACCCAGGGTCGCCTAGCGGGGCCAGGAAGCCGTCGCGTGCGGTCGACTTCCAATAGTTCGCGTCGATCTCGATGGTCCGCAGCCGCTGTTCCTTGCGCCTGAATAGGCCCCAGTAATGCCCGCGTCGGTCGCCCGGCTTGTACTCCCATTGCGACAAGTCGCGCTTGCCAGCCGTAATGCCACGCCCACGACTGGGAATCGCCACCGCCTGGAGCCCGGCCGACACGATGGCATCGCGCACCTGTTCGGGCATATAGCCGGAGTCCACGAGAATTGCCCCCAACGCGATGCTCGCCCCGTCCTCACGTACCCACGTCCGAGCTGAGAGTAGCCGCATTAGCTTCGCCACGCCGGCCAGGATCACCGCCTGCTTCGTGACCGCGCCTGGCTCGACAGCATCCGCCAGCTTCCGCCGCACGTCGCGTAGTGCGAAGTGGCGCGTGGCCTGGTCTGGAAACGTGCCGTAGTCCACGATGAAGCCGGCGAGCTTGGCCGGCGAGGACATGACGGTCCAGTAAAGCAGCTCGTCGTGAACGTCGATGTGTGCCGCCAGGAATTCGCACCGGGCCGGTATCTGCCGCCGCTCCAGCCCGTTGAGCTTGCCCGCCACCTGGGCCGCCTTCAGACCGAATGCGTGCTCGGCCGGTTCGTGCGGCTGCTGCTGGCACTCGCTGGCGAACGCCTCTTCACCGTCGTCGATGAGGATGTTGTAAGCGTGCTGGACCGCCGACAGTTCGAGTCCCTCGGTGTAGCAGTACTCCCAACTCACTTGGCAGCCGGTGTTCATCTCGGCGCGGTGGGCAGCGTAGAACTCCGTGGCGTCCCGATGAGCCCTGCGCTGGTCGTCCGGGTTCGCGGCGTCGTAGTTGGTCCGGAGGTCCGCATACTGCCGCCAAAGCGTCTCGTGCGCCGGCCCCCACGCCTTTACCATCGGTATCCGCTCACCCTGCCAAATCGCGTTTTCCTTGCGCGTGAGGAGCTGGTCAATCATGTCGTCCTTTGCAATCACCGTCGCGTTGACGATGATGGCCAGCCGTTCCAAGTGCGCGCCGAGTTTGGCGATGGCCTTGCGGAGCGTACCCAGGCGCTTGTTCACCTGGAGCGGATTGGCGGCCGACTCGTCGCTCTGGGGATCGTCGATGATGATGAGGTCGGGGCGGACAACTGTGCCGTCGGGGCGCTTGTAGCGCATGCCACGAGCGGCCCCGGTGATGCCCTTCGTGCGGATGATGGCACCGGATGCGATGCTTCCCTTGATTGTCGGCAAGACAATCTGCTGGGCCGTCCACTCCACGAAAGTCCGCTGTCCTCCGTGCGTCTGACTGGCCGCTCGCTGTGGCTTTCCCTCAAGACATCGGATCGGATGGCAGACCTCGGGGAAGTCTTCCATTAGCAGGTCGTTGGTTTCCAACTCCAGCTTGATCGAGTCGATTATTTGGTCGGCCTCGTTCTGGCCCGCGCCGAAGATGGGGGCAAACTTGGCGTGCCCGTAGAGCGTTGCCCAGATGGCCCCGTTCTCGCCAATGGTCGTCTTGGCAAAGCCGCGGTAGACAGCCTCCACAAGCCGGCCGCCGTTCAACACGCAATTCTGGAATCGCGCGATGACCCGCTTGTGGTCGTCAGAGAAGGGCTTCAACCCGGTGCTGTGCGGGAAGTAGGATTCAAGGAACAGCAGGAGATTGAGGCGGCAGGCTTTTTTGCGGGCCGGGTCGACAACGCGGGGCAGTTCGCCGATGTCGGCCACGGCACTGTACTGCTGCCGCGACCGCTTGGCCCCCGCCTCTCTGTGGTGTGCGGCCTGCTGTTCCTTTTTTCTGCGCGTCGCGACTTTGGCCATTCATTCCGCTGTCAAACAAAAACGGCAGCGTGGTGGTTGCGGCACCGCACTGCCGTTTGGGGCTGTGACTCGCGGCCCTGGCCAGAGCACGCGAGGAACGCCGAATCAGGTTATTAGGCTAACTATCGGACAGACAGGAAGTTACGTTTGGCGAC
>JAQTVL010000217.1 GCA_028706835.1 Phycisphaerae bacterium
CGCCGTCGCGCGAATTTCAGCCGCCATCTTCGCGTCAAACCAGTCCGGCGACCTGGCATCCCGGCTGGGCAACGCGTTCGCCCGGCGCTGGGCCGCCTCGATCAGGCCATCGCGGACGTGCGGGTAGCGGGCCAGCCATTCGAGTGCAACGTCGTCCTGGCTGACGGCATATTCCTTGCCCTGATACTCGACAAGGAACCGGTTGTCCTTCTTGTTGATCTTCTTGAAGACGACCACCGCATCCTTCGGGATGCCCGCGTCGCGGATGTCCTGTTTCACCCGCAGGACCGAGTTCGGCCGGGGCTTGATGTTCAGCACCACCGAGATCGGCCCCTGGTAGCGGTCCAGTTGGTGGACGTACCGGTCGGCCTTGCGGATGCCGATCACCGCGCCGACCGCCAGCGCCGCGAGGAACGCCGCGTGGATGCTCACGCGAAGCGCCGTCATCTTCGCCCCGCCGGACATCCGGCCCCACCAGCCCTCGACGAGCATCTTTCCGCCCGCCGGCCTGGCTGACGCCGAACTCTTGCCTGATCGTCGTGTCTTCTGCTTGGCCATAGAATCGGTAGCTCTCAGCGATCAGCTTTCAGCTATCAGGTATCAGCCATACAGGCTGACCGCTGAAAGCTGAACGCCGACGGCTTCTTTCAGCACGCCGCCCGCTTGCGAACGCCGGTCCCTTTCGCCGTCGCCGATCGAGACATGGCCAGCTCCACCAGCCGCTGACACAGCGCCCCGAAGTCCAGGCCCATGTGAGCCGCCGCCTTCGGCAGCAACGAGTGGCTGGTGAATCCCGGAATCGTGTTCACCTCGAGAATGGCCGGCCTGCCGTCGTCTTGCAGGATGAAATCGACGCGCGAGAAATCGCGGCAGCCGAGCGCCCGGTGGGCAGCCAGCGACTGGCGCTGAAGCTCCGTCCGCACGGCTGCGGGGATCGGCGGCTCGACGCGATACTCGGTCGAGTCATCGAAGTACTTCGCCTGGTAATCGTAGAACTCGTGGCCGTGAACGACGATCTCGATCGGCGGCAGCGCCGCCTGGTCGAGCACGCCGACGGTCATTTCGCGGCCCTTGGCGAACTGCTCGATCATGCACCGGCCATAGGCGGCGCAAACCGACTCGACGGCCTTCCGCAATGGGACCGGGTCGCGAGCGATCGTCAGGTCGACGCTGGAGCCCTGGTCGATCGGCTTGACGACAGCGGGCAGTTCCGTCGCCGCAATCGCGTCGGACCAGGCCGACACCACCTGCCAGGCGGGCGTCGACAGCCCGGCCGCCTGGAACGCGGTCTTGCTGGCCGCCTTGTCCATGGCCAGCGCCGACGCCTCGGGCCCGGAGCCGGGATAGGCCAACCCCCGACGATCGAGAATCGCCTGCAACTGCCCGTCCTCGCCCCAGGTCCCGTGCAGCACGGGGAAGACGACATCGATCCCGGGGGCGTCCAGGGCCGACAGGTCCTCCGGGCGGATATCGACGAGCGTGACGCGATGCCCCAGCCGGCGAAGCGACTCGGCCACGCTCTTGCCGCCCATGAGCGAGACTTCACGCTCAGCCGACGGCCCGCCGGCGAGCACCAGGATATTCAAGCGGTTCATCCGTGAACCCTCAAAAGAAAAAGGAAAGCGGTCAGCGATCAGCCCTCACCGGTCAGCTTAACAACAAGCTGAAAGCTGAACGCCGATAGCTTCCTCACCACACTTCCAGTTCCAGTTCCAACTGCACGCCGAATCGCTCGTTGACGCGCCGGCGGACGATCTCGATCAGTTTGAGCACGTCGGCCGCCTTGCAGTTCTCGCGGGCAATGATGAAGTTCGCGTGCTTCTCCGACACCACCGCGCCGCCAACCTCCGCGCCCTTCAGGCCGGCCTGGTCGATCAGCGCCCCCGCGGACATCTGCCGCGGATTCTTGAACACGCAGCCGGCGCTCTTGGCGTTCAGCGGCTGGCTGTTCTTCTTGAAGAACCAGATTTCCTTCACTTTCTTGAGGATTTGCTCCGGGTCGTCGGGCGCCAACTCGAACGTCGCCGACAGGATGAACTTGGCCGTGAGGTTCGTCGAGCGATAGGCGAACACCAGGTCCTCGCGCTCCGCCCAGTAGCTCGTGCCGGTCGCGTCCATCAGGCGGACCCGGTTGATGATGCTGCCGATGTCGCCGAAAGCGCCGCCGGCGTTCATCTTGACCGAGCCGCCGACGCTGCCGGGCACGCCGGTCAGGCACTCCATGCCGGTCAGCCCTTCGCGCACGCAGCGAAGCGTCAGTTTGCTGATGTCGGCGCCGGCGCCGGCGTTGACGACGGTGTTGTCGATCTCGGTCTTGGCGAACTCGCCGGCCAGCTTGATCACCGCCCCCGCCACGCCTTCGTCGTTCACCAGCAGGTTCGCCCCGCCGCCCAGCACGTACGCCGGCAGCCCGTGCTCGCGGCACCGAACGAGCACGTCGCCCAGTTCCTGCTCGTTCCGTGGCATGACGAAATAGCGGGCCGGGCCGCCGAGGCGATACCACGTGTGCCGGGCCATCGGCTCGTCTTCCTTAACGATCTGTTCGTAACCGGCGAAGATATTCATCAGCAACCTTCCAGACGTCTCCGGCCCCCATGACCAGCACCAGATCCCCCGGCTGCACGTGCTGCCGGAGGTGGTCGAGGATTCGATCGAACGAGTCGAGGAACTCCGCGTCGCCGCCGTTGAGGCGGATCTGGGCCGCCAGGTCAGCCGCCGACACGTTCGCCCGCTCCGTCTCGCTGTCGCGGACAAAATAGATCTGCGGCAGCAACACGTTGTCAGCCAGCGCAAAACTGCGGGCAAAATCCTTCATCAGGAACCGCGTGCGGCTGTGCTGGTGCGGCTGAAACACGCACCAGAGCTTGGCGGGGGCGTAAAACTCGCGGACCGCCTTGAGCGTCGCCTGGATCTCCGTCGGGTGGTGGGCGTAATCGTCGACGACGGTGATGCCCTGCTCCGTGCCGCGAAGCGTGATCCGCCGGTCCGCCCCCCGGAACTCGCCGACATACGCCAGCGCCTGCGCCGCCGACACCCCGCAATGGATCGCCACCGCGGCCGCCGCCGTCGCGTTATACACGTTGTGCCGCCCGGGCAGCGACAGGCGGCAACGCCCCAGCCGCTGGCCAGCGGCGGTCAGCTCGAAACTGTGGCACCCATCTACGACTTCGAGGTCGACGGCCCGCCAGTGGCAGCCTTCGCTCGTGCCGAACGTCTCGACTGCCGCCGACACGCCGGCCACCGCGCGGGCGACGTTGCGGTCCTCGCCGTTGACGATCAGCCGGCCGGTCTTCGGCGCCAGCGACGCGAAAGCAGCAAAGCCGGCGATGATCGCGTCGAGGTCCTTGTAGTAGTCGAGATGATCTTCCTCGATGTTCAGGATCGCGGCGATGGTCGGGCGCAGGTTCAGGAAGCTGGAGTCGTACTCGCAGGACTCCGCCACGAAGTGCGCCCCGCCGCCCGCCCGCGACGACCCGCCGAGTTGCGGCACTACCGCCCCGATCACGTAGGTCGGGTCGAGCCCAGCCTTCAGCAGGATGTAGGCCACCATCGCCGAGGTCGTGCTCTTGCCGTGCGTGCCGGCGATCGCCAGGCCGCAGGCGTCCGCCATCAGCCGGCCCAGCAATTGGGCGTACTTGATGACCTGCACGCCGCGGCGGATCGCCTCGGCGTATTCGGGGTTGCCCGGCGGCACCGCCGCCGAGGCCACCACCAGGTCGCATGTCTCGGGAAGGTTGGACGGGCTTTGGCCGATGTGGACGGTCGCGCCGGCCTCGGCCAGCCGAACCGTCGCCGACGATTGCCCGCGGTCGGACCCGCTGACGATCGCGCCGCCGCCCAGCAGCACCGACGCCAGGCCGCTCATGCCGCAGCCGCCGATGCCGATGAGATGAACGTGCTGCCCTGCGAAACTGCATCCGGGCCGCTGCACGGCCCGATCCTGTTGATCTGACATCCGTGTCATATCCACTATAAGTCCCCTCGCCATAATTCCGGGAGCCATTAAATCACGATGGGCCGCGAAGGTCAAAATCAAAACGTGGCGACACCGCGAAAACCCAATCCGTTTATCGAAATTACGCCTTTGTTTCCTTTAGACGCAACCCGAAGCCCATTTCGGAGTTTACAGTACCGGAAACCCGTCTACGGCGGCGGCCTTACTAGATCCGAAGGAGCAGACCATGGCTCGGCTGGCATTGGTGCTGACGGTACTGGCAACGTTAGCCGGAATACAGAACGCCTCGCGCGCGGACAACCCGCCTCAGCCAATCGGCAAGATTGCCATCCTCGTTTCGGACAGCGCCTACGTTACGATCACCGAGCGCGGCGAGCCGAAAACCTACATGGTCGGCGACGCCTGCAAGATCACCCTCGACGGCCGGGCCGCCAAACTAAGCGATCTGAGGAACGGCCACTACGTCCTGTCCGTTCAGGTCAAGGAGAAGACCGACCCGCCGGAGCTGACCGAGTTTGTGCTGGCCAGCCACTCGGCTGTGCAACCGGAGGTCCGGCCCACTCTCACGCCGACGGCGAGCCCGAACCCGAATCCAAGCCCCAACCCGAGTCCGAACCCGGCGCCCAAGGCGAGGCGGCAAACGCGGATATGGACGAACACGCCGATGGACGGGGCGCTAAACAAGGTCGAGATGACCGACGAAACATGGGAGGCGGCGAACACCCTCCTCAAGACCTGGAAGGAAACCAGCGACGCGGAGGTCAAGTCGCTCAACGAGAAGCGGCGGGCCCTTGAGGCAGCGGCCCAGAAGGAGACCGATCCGGACAAGAAGCGGGAGGCATTCAAACAACTTCGCGAGTTCAAGATGCCCGGCCCGTCGGAAAACTACGCCGCCATCCGACAGGCCCTCAAGGGCACTCTGAGCGAGGAGCAACTGGCGAAGGTCGACGAGGTCGCCACCGAGCGGCTGGCGAGGCAGGTCGAGCAGTATGTCCGTTCCATGGTCAACCAGTTGGAGAAGCCGGCCGGGGGCTTCGACAAGGATCAAAAGGCACAGATGGAGACGGCGTTCAAGTCCGTTCGGGAACGCGCCGGCAAGATGGCGCTGACGACGCTTCTTACGGAGCAGTACCGCTTCGGGACAGCCGCCGTCACCGATATCCGCGACACCATTTTCACCGAACAACAGCGACAGAACATCCGCCAACCGCGAAAGCCGCCAACCCAACCGGGTTGACGCGCCCGCGATCCGCTCGCGTTTTCGCAGTGCCGGCGTACGTAAGTCGCGCGGCAACAACGCCACCGGCAGAGGATCGCTTGCTTCTTCGCCGTTTGGAGTGCGGTAGCGTCGCTACCGCTTTGCGGAGCAGTCACGCTTCGGCGCCGACCCAAAGCGGTAGCTGCGCTACCGCACTCCACAAAAGGACATTCGTCCGATGCACGCTTCGGTCGGATGAATCCCATTTCGACTTTTCATTCCGCATTTTGCACTTCCATGATCTCTCCGAGCGGGGATAATCACTCCCTGGCTTTTCCTATCGAAAAGGATCCTCATGGACCTGACGGACCTCGATCTGAAGCGATTCGCGCGCCAGCTTTCGCTGCCCGGTTTCGGGCGCGAAACGCAGTTGAAGCTCAAGAACAGCACCGCCCTGATCACACGCTGCGGCGGGCTCGGCGGGCCGATCGCGCTCTACCTCGCCGCTGCCGGCATCGGCAAGCTCATCATTGCACACGCCGGCACGCTCACCTGGGACGACATGAACCGGATGATCCTTCAGCCGGCCGACGCCGTCGGCCAGCCGCGGATCGACGGGATTGTCGAGAGCATCCGCCGGTTCAGCCCGGCGGTCGAGGTCGAGGCGGTGGGCGAGCACCTGGACAACGTGTCGAAGGCCCGCCCGCTGGTGGCGCGGGCGGACGTCGTCTGCGACGCCACGCCGAATTTCCAGGAGCGCTACGCCCTGAGCGAGGCCGCGGTGCTCGAAGGCAAGCCGATGATCGAGGCGGCCATGAACGCGATGGAGGGCCACCTGACCGTCCTCCACCCGCCGCAGACCCCCTGCCTGCGATGCCTCTACCCCGCGCCGCCGCCGAGTTGGGACGTCTACGGATTCCCGGTGCTGGGCGCCGTGTCGGGATCCCTCGGCTGCTTGGCCGCGATCGAGGCGATCAAGGTGCTCACCGGCTTCGGCCGACCGCTGCTCGGGCGGATGCTCATCTACGATACCGAGGTGAACCTGTATCAGCAGGTGGAGTTGACGCGGAATCCCAACTGCCCGGTCTGCGGGAAGCTCTGACGAGGTCGACTCCCTCAGCGCGGACCTTCGGTCCTGCGGCTAAACGAGGAAGGCGTGACGAACAACTTCTACAGCGACTGGGTTGAACTTTACGACTTGATGGTCGATTGGCCGCGGCGGCTTTCTCGCGAAGGGCCCGCGTTGCTCAAGCTGCTCGGCGGTTCCGCTCACGTGCTCGATGTCGCGTGCGGGACGGGGCGGCACCTGGCCCGGCTGGCGCAGGCGGGGCTCAATGTGGCGGGCGCCGATTCGTCGGCCGAGATGCTCGAATACGCCCGGCGACAACTGCCCGCCGACAGGCACATCCCGCTGATCGCGTGGTCGATGGAGCAACCCGTGCCGGCGGAACTGGCGGCACGGGCGCCCTTCGACGCCCTGCTCTGCCTGGGCAACTCGTTCCCCCACGTCGTCACGCCCGAGCAAGTCGCCGACACGCTCGCGAACTTCCGATCGCTGCTTCGGCCGGGCGGCCGGTTGGTGCTGGGCCTCAAGGCGCTCGCCCTGCTGCGCGACGCCAAACTGCCCTTCCTGCCGCTGGTGAAACGATCAAGCGACGGGCGCGACGTGTTCTTCGTGCGGTTTTACGACTTCGCGATCCCGGCGGGTCCCGCCCCGGCGGTCGATTTCCACCTGGTGATCGCCGGCCGCGATCTACCGCTGCTCGCCCCATCCGGCGTTCATCACGCGGTAACGCGGCTGCGGGCCTGGTCGCCGGGCGAACTTGGCGAGGAAGTACAAAGGGGTGGTTTTGCCGATGTAATTGTGGCCGCCGATCTGGCCGGCCGGCCCTGGGCGGCTGGCGATACCGAAGACGTGTTCGTGCTGGCACGAGCGTGAGGCAAGTAATGGAAACGACGATGCGTGCGGTGGTCCTCGACGGGGAAAAGCTGCGGTTCCTCAAGGGGTACGCCGCGCCGAAGCCCGCGCCGGGCGAATGCCTCGTCCGCGTGCTCGCCGCCGGCATCTGCTCCACTGACCTCGAACTGGTCAAAGGTTACATGGGTTTCCGAGGCGTGATCGGCCACGAATTCGTCGGCCGAGTCGAGCACTCCGCCGATCCGCAGTGGGTCGGGGCGCGGGTGGTGGCGGAGATCAATTGCGTGTGCGGCAAGTGCGACATGTGCCAGACCGGCC
>JAQTVL010000218.1 GCA_028706835.1 Phycisphaerae bacterium
GGCCCCTCGCCCTCGAAGCGCGGCGGGCCGTCTTTCGGACGGTCGCCGTTCTTCGGCCCGCCCTCACGCGGACGCTCTCCGCGCGGAGCGTCGCCTTGGCGCGGCGGCGGCTTCGGATTGTCCTGGGCGCGGGCGATCGGCGCCACGAGCAGGCCACCGACGGCGGCCAACACGGTCAGTGCTACCAGTCGCTTCATGGGGCTCTCCTTTTGTTTTGCGGACCCGTCGGGGTCCAATCGAGGGTGACTTTCGCTCCGGGGCCAACGCGAAACGAGGCCTATAGTACTTGCCCGTATTGTCTCCGCCCGTCAAGCAAAGGTCAACAGGAAATCCCGCAACTCGGCCAGGCGCATACGCGATCCACCGGCTATCCACACCTTCTCCACCAGTCCGACCGTGTGAACTTCGGTGGATATCCTGTTATGTTCCATCCGTCATCTTCCGCTTGTTCTCGCTGTTCCGCATCCGGGACCGCCTTGTCGAGCCATCGGGCGATCCCCTCTGTGATCATCGGGGCCGGTCGCAACAGCCCATCCAACAGCTTATCCACACTTGCGAACGTCAGTCGGAAGACTGTCCAATGTCGTGATTCACCGCCCTTTTCCGCTTGCGGCCTGCAAGCGGAGCTGTCCGCTCGCTCCGCATTTCACAATTTGACAGGCCTTATCAGTGTTATGACGAGTACTTTAAAGATTAATTCATCTCTAATAACGACCCGGCATCGCCACCCGAAACTTTTCCACAAAGCCTGTTTTTGCTTTTCTGGGCCGGAGGGCTTGGTAGAATCTTGGATCATGCAGCATCGGCGAGATGGATATTCGCCGCCCTTTCTCGACAAAGGAGGTCGCTTCGATGATCAAGATGGTCTGCAATCGCGCCGCCCTTGATGAGGCTGTCGCAATCGTCCGCCCAGTCGTCGCCGCCCGGACGCCCAAGCCGGTCCTCCAGTGCATCAAACTCTCGGCCGGCAAGGATTCGCTCACCCTGATGGCGACCGACCTGGAAGTGACCATTCGGTTTGAGGTGACCCAGGTCGAGGTCCAGCAGGCGGGCGATGCCGTTGTGGCCGCCGACAAATTCGGCGAGATCGTCAGCAAGAGCACCGGCGAAACGCTCGCGATCAGCGCCGAAGATACGGCCTTGCTGGTCAAGAGCGAGTCGGCCCGGTTCAAAATCCTCGGCTTCCCGTCGGCGGACTTCCCGGAAGTCCCCGCGTTTGATGGCCAGCCGGACCTGACGATCAACGCCGGCCTGCTCCAGTCGATGATCAACAAGACGATCTTCGCCACCGCCAAGGAACACACCCGCTACGCGATCAACGGCGTGCTGTGGGAAAAGAGCGGCAAGAAACTTCAGCTCATCGCGACCGACGGCCGACGATTGGCGAAGGTCAGCGGCCCGCTGGTCGAATCCGCGGGCAAAGATCAGTCCGCGATCGTGCCGGTGAAGGCCCTGGGCGCGATCCAGCGGCTGCTGCGCGACGACGACGAGGTCGTCGCGGTGAAGTTTACCGAAACGCAGATCATGTTCCACACCGATCGCGCGTCGGTCACGGCGCAACTGGTCGAAGGCCAGTTTCCGAAATACCAGGACGTCATTCCGCGCGACACCAACCGCAAGGCCGAGGCCTCGACCGAGGAACTCCGCAGCGCCCTCACGCAGGCGTCGATCCTGACCAGCGAGGAGTCCAAGGGCGTCCGGCTGGCGTTCGCCGCGAACGGCCTGACGATGTCGGCCCACTCCGCCGAGGCCGGCGAGGCGTCGGTGCAGTGCAAGATCGACTTCACCGGCGAGCCGCTGGAGATCGGCTTCAACCCGCAGTACCTGATGGACGCCCTCAAGGTGATCGGCGACCCGACGTGCAGCATCGAGATGCAGGAATCGACCAAGCCGGGCCTGGTGAAGGCCGGCGCCGATTTCCTCTACGTCGTCATGCCGGTGAACCTGGGGTAGGGCGGACGCGCGATCCGCGCACGTTGTCGACGGGCAATGCTTCACCGATTCACTCCGCGGCGTGCCGCGGAGAACCCGCTCACCCACCAAAGAGGGTCGCCGGATCGGCACTTGCCTGTTCAGCCCTGGACCATAGGTGAGTCCGGGAGTTGTAATGCCACCCGCTGGCCGACAGTCGGCTGACAAATTCTTCCCGATCGAGATGCAGGCACCCTAGCGCTCGGCGGTGCCATAGTTCGACGATGAGTTTGTTGAAGAGCGTCTCGTTCGTAAACGAACTGCGGCCGTTCCCTAGACAGAGGTCGAACGTCTCGGACAGCACCTCTCGGGGATCGGGAGCGGCAATGACGGCGGGCCTGCGTGCGGCCCTGCGGGCTTTCGCCGGTTTGTAGAACGTGATGATCATCTCGCCGGCGATCACGCTGGCGGAGTTCTTCTTTTTGTGCATGGACCAGATGACGTCGCCCGTCTGAGTGATCGCCGTCTTCAACTCCGCGCCGCACTCATCCGCCGTCTCAAGGATGGTTGCGAAGTAGCTCAAGTCCCAATGCTGGAAGACGACCGAGAGCCAGCGATCCGGCCGGAGCAGCCGAAAGCACGTTCTCAGGCTGCGGGCCAAGCTCTCCTTGTAGTGCTCTTCTGTCAGCCCCAGTTCGCCTCCGACAATCGTTTCCCGGTTGCGAATGTCGTCGCTGACGGGAAACCCCAGCCAGTGGTTCCAGAGAATAGAGAGGTCCAGGTAACTGATGAAGGCGCCATAGGGCGGGTCGGTGAAGATGTAATCCATGCTGGCGGGCTCGAGAACGTCATCCAGCGCGGCGGCGTCGAGGGCCAGGACCCGGAAGTCCTTCCTGCTGTCGATGGTCCGCCCTCCAGCCTTCAGCCGCCAGTAGTCGCGAATAGTGAGCACTTCCTCTTTTGCGGCCAGCACATTGAGAAACCGTCCGCGAAAGGTTTCCCATACCGGCAATTCCACCGTTTCCTTTGCGAGCTTATATCGGTAGATGCTGAAGATGCTGGATCCTCCGCGACTGGCGGCGCGCCCTTTCGCGGACAGGAACGTCTTGTTCAGTTTCGCGACGGCAGCCGACCATGCCAGGAGCAGAAGGCCCCGAATGACGCCGTCCGAACGCTGCTCGATCGCGCGTTTGATGATCGCCAACCCCGCGAGTTGGTGTGGCGTGAACAAATCGTGGAAACGCTCCGCATCGGAGTTTCGCGGAAGTCGAATATTCTCGGGCAGCGGCAGCTTCTTCAACCATCGCTTGGCCGCGGACTCATCATTCGCCAGTTGTGCCAGAGGGTCCCGGCAGTCGCCGGCGATCTGATCGAAGGCCTCAACGAGAGGCGTCGTTGAGGGCAGAGTGGTGTCGGCGATGTTGCGGGCGATAAAGTTGGCGAACGGGTTCAGATCGTTGTGGACCCCCTGTCGTCCGAGCAGCATGGCCTCGATGCACGTGACGCCCGTGCCCCCGAACGGATCAAGCACCACGTCGCCTTCGCGTGAGTACGTTTGGATGTACTCGCGCACGACGTTCGCCGGGCGGCGCGTAAAGTACGGGTGGACGCCGTAGTGGCGAGCGTCTTCCTGGCGTGACGCCGGGATGGCGTTCAGGATCGGGCGAATGTCGCTTCGGTTCATTCACGCACGCAGATACTCCGCCAGGGCGGATAACTCTATCACATCAATATGGTCGGGCAGATTAACGCCATCGTGGCACATGCAAAGGACTACGGCTCGTGGGAGACGCGGGTACTTGGTGACTTGGTAACCGAATCCCTTTGAGTGTTTCTTGATCTCGACCGGGCAATTGTACGGCGGTCGCTTGCAGAACTCGAATTGGCTCCGAACGCAGTCGTACCCCTTGCCTCGGTAAGGCCCCAGCCGCAACCCCAGCAGCGAAAACGCGCCAGCTGCGCGGAGCAGGTCCGATTCCAGAATGTGGCTGGCGCCGGAGGAGCGATGGTCGGCAACGACGCCGCCAATCTGGGCGGCCGCCCACCGTACATGGGCGCCCGATGCCCTTCGCAGTTCGGCGATCTGATCCTTCCAGAGCTTGCCTTGGTGGTCGCGATGGAAAGACAGCGGCGCCGGCATCTTCGGCAGCGGTTTGGATCTCGCGCCTTTGCGCATCTGGACTGAGGTGGGCGTAAGAATGAAATGATCGTCAGGGTGAATCGTGACCTCCACGTCGATTCGCCCTAAGTCGCCCGTGCTAAGCCCGTACCAGTGCCGGATGGCCTCGCCGATCGAACTGTTGCCTCCCGCCTGCTGAATGCGATCGTGTCCGACTTTGCCCGCGACTACGGCTCCGTCAGTATCGATCTTATGGTCGCGGTCAACCGCCATGAATTCGCTGGCCGTGATTCCATACGGGGTTTGCAGGACGACAGGGCACGCTCCCCGTCTTCGCAGGAACTCCTTTACGGAAGTCGTCACGTTGTGCAAGTAGTACTGCGGGCCGCCGGTCTTGCGACTCTCAGCCTTCGTCTGCTGAAGGTGCATGTCGTTCTCCTCCCCCTTCTATCGCACGTTTTTTCGAATGCCGCGATCAGCGGCGGAGGGTATTATCCACTCTGGATACGCATCCGGCAAGTTCAAGGTCAGAGGGAATCCCATGGGCTTCGAATTCAGCGAGCACGGCCGACCGGTGATCGATCGCGAGAAATGCACCGCCTGCGGACTGTGCGTGAAAATCTGCTCCACCGAAACGCTGGCCGAGCGCGACGGCCGGATCGCCGTCACCGACGGCGGCTCGTTCATGGGCTGCATCGGCTGCGGGCATTGCATGATGGTCTGTCCCACCGGCGCGGTCCGCGTCACCGGGCGGCGGGTGGATGCGTCCGATCTGGCCGACCTGCGGCCGGCCGGTGAATGCGCGACCGCGGACCAACTCGACGGGCTGCTGCTGTCGCGGCGGAGCATCCGGCGGTTCACCGACGCCGAGGTCGACCGCGCCACCGTCGACCGGATCATCGCGATGACCTCGACCGCGCCGATGGGCATTCCCCCCAGCGACATCGGCCTGATCGTGTTCCACGGCCGGGACAAAGTCCGCCAGTTCACCGCCGACGCGATCGACTGCTTCAAGCGCGTGCGGGGGATGTTCAGCCCGCTGATGCTCACGCTCATGCGGCCGTTCATGAAGCGGGCGGACTACCGGGCGATCCGGGATTTCGTTCGCCCGTTGCTGGACACGCTCGTCGAGTGGTGGAGCCGCGGGCAGGACTGCTTCGCCTACAACGCCCCGCTGGCGATCCTGTTCCATCGCGGGCCGATGGCCGACGTCGCCGACGTCCACATCGCCGCGACCTACGCGATGCTCGCGGGCCAATCGCTCGGTCTGGGCAGTTGCATGATCGGCACGACGCAGGCGCTGGACCACGACAAGCTGTTCCGGGCCAAGCACGGCCTGCCGCGGGACAACAAGTTCGGCCTGGCGGTGGTGTTCGGCTACCCGGCGGCGACATTCCAGCGAGGCCTGCGGCGGCAGTTCGAGTCGGTCAGGTTCGCATGATCGCGGCTACTTGTCGGGCGCGGCCGCCGGCTTGTAGGTTGGCCAGGGGTGGGAAGCCGACGGAGGGATTTGAACCCTCAACCCCGGCTTTACGAAAGCCGTGCTCTACCGTTGAGCTACGTCGGCGGCGAACCGCATTTTATACCTGATCGGCTGTTGCGCGTCAAAAGTTTGCGGAATTCCCCGACAACGCTTCAGTCAGAAGGCGACCGGCTCGTAGTGCCGCCGTGAGGCGGTCCTGGGCGATGCCCTGACGGGCACGCTGCGAACGCCGCTCGCGGCTCGAATCCGGCGACGCCTCCATTCGGCACTTGGCACTCGGCTGGCTGCGGCTTAAAATGCGACCCACGATCAAGGCTCTTACCGTCATTCGCTACGGAGACGACGTGGCACGAACCCTCGCACAACTCGCGCAACTGGTCAGCGGAAAGGTCGTCGGCGACGCCAGCGTCGAGATCGTCGCGGTCAACACGCTGGAGGCGGCTGGGCCGAACGAAATCTCGTTCCTGTCCAACCCGAAATACCAGCGCCAGCTTCAGACGACGCGGGCCGGCGCGGTGATCGTCTCGCGGGATTACGGCGAGGCGCCGCACGCCGCACTGCTCCAGGTGGACGACCCATATTTTGCCTTCCGCCAGGTGATGGTCGAAGTCTACGGCT
The DNA here is from genome assembly GCA_028706835.1 of Phycisphaerae bacterium. Lineage (GTDB taxonomy): Bacteria > Planctomycetota > Phycisphaerae > JAJVII01 > JAJVII01 > STB-87. The sequence continues at coordinate 6,132 of JAQTVL010000218.1, forward strand.
TCCGCCGCCAGCCGGGCGGCGGCGTGCATCGGCTGGCCAACGTCTCGCCGACGGCAACGCTCGGCGAGGGCGTGACCGTCTGCCCGTTCGCGACGGTCGAGGCCGGCGCGACCGTCGGGCCGCGGACCGTGCTCTATCCGAACGCCTACGTCGGCGAGAATGCGACCGTCGGGGCCGATTGCGTGCTGCACGCCAACGTCGTCGTCTACGACCGCTGCATCCTCGGCGACCGGGTGACGCTGCACGCCGGCACGGTGATCGGCCAGGACGGCTTCGGCTACGCGACGCACGGCGGGCTGCACCAGAAGATTCCGCAGATCGGCATCGCCCGGGTGTGCGACGACGTCGAGATGGGCGCCAATTGCGCCGTCGACCGGGCCACGCTCGGCGAGACCGTGATCGGCAAGGGCACGAAGTTTTCCGACCTCGTGGCGATCGGCCATGGAACTGTCATCGGCGAGCACTGCCTGCTGGTCGCCCAGGTCGGCATCGCCGGCAGCGTGACGCTGGGCAAGTATTGCGTGCTGGCTGGCCAGGTCGGAATCGCCGGGCACCTGAAGATCGGCGACCAGGTGACCATGGCCGCCAAGAGCGGCGTGATCAACGACATCCCGTCCGGCCAGACGATCCTCGGCCAGCCGGCGATCGAGATCAACAAGGCGAAGAAGAACTACGTGGCCTTCGTGCAACTGGCCGAGCTTCGCGAAAAGGTCCGGCAGATGGAGCGAAGGCTGGCGGAACTCGAGGGGCGCAAGTAGCGCCGTGATTTAACCACCAAGGACACCAAGGACACAAAGAACTAAATTCCAACGCAGAGATACAGAGGGACAGAGAGAGAACGACAGGATCGGGCGGAGGCGGACGTGCTGCCTCAAGGGGAGACCATGGCCGAGCAGACTACTCAGCATGCAGCGAGAGTGATCCACGATTACACCGGACGTCACTACGGCAGATCCGGTCGAGATCGTCGGCATATATGGCGAGGGCTCTGGCGAGTTTATTTGGTTGCCACGACGATCGCATTCGCTGCCGTGACAGCCAAGCCTTTCATCCAATCGCTGGAGGAGTCTGACGAACAGGCGAACCTGATATTGATGGATTTGCATCAGGGTTCGCACAGTGCGGTGCATGGTCCTTACTACCAGGAAGGCGTCAACCGCCTCCGGCAGGAGCGCGAGAGAATCCTACACGCGAAATGGTGGCGGGCGACGAAACAAGCGATTCTGCCCTGGTGGATACTGTGGT
>JAQTVL010000219.1 GCA_028706835.1 Phycisphaerae bacterium
ATCCTGTGCCGGCTCCAACAGCCGATGCGACCACCACCTCAACCAGACCAACGATTCGCCGATCCGACTGACCATGCCGACCCTCGGCAAACTTTTCCGGACTCGCCCCCGATCGCATCCAGCACTCGCTCCCGACGCGATCAGCCTGGCGAGCCAGTCAAGTACATAGATAAGATTCGGCCCGCCGATCGGCAAATCCGGGCGCGACGTAAGCAGCTTGTTTGTCGTAGTTTACGAGAGTCCCGGTTTGTCTATTTAGCCTGAATTACCCAGTGTGACAGCGAGGCCGGTCAGAGCAACACATCCAGCAGGTTGCTCGTCTTCTTCTCCACCGTGCGGGCGTCGATCCGTCGGTCATGATGTAGACGCGCATGGAGAACTCCTCAGAAAGATAGCGGTCAGCGATCAGCTTTCAGCGGTCAGCCGGACGGGGCTTTGCTGAATGCTGATCGCTGATCGCTGATCGCTGATCGCTTCTCAGTTCATTTCGGCTGCACCTGCGCCGCCAGCAAACACGTTCGGCCCGGCAGCACCAGCCGCTGACGCTCGAACCGCGCGGGCATGGCGTCGGAGACCGGGCGCCACTGCACCTGCCGGCTGCCGAGAGGCAAGGCGTTCTCGCGCTCTCCGAAATTGACGGCCAGCAGATACTCCTGGCCATCGCGCCCGGCGATGACGGCGCCGCGAATCTGGCCCTCGCGGGCGCGAAGTTGCGTCTGGAGCAGCGTCGGCGCGAGCGTGTCGGTGGCGGCTGCGTCGACCTGAGTTACCTGCACAAATGCGACGTCGCGGATCATGCCGCCCTGAGGCACGAGGTGCCCGCCGCCCGGCTCGTTGCGGTGGTTCTCGTAGCCGAAGAACAGCTCGTCCGCCGTGAGGCTCTCTTCGGGCCAGAGCACCTCCGGCCGGGGCCGCGTCCACACCCGGCCGGCCGTGCGGCGCTTGAGTTGGTGCAACATGAAGCCGCCGCCGCCCCACAGGCCAACGATTGCGAGCTTGTCCGCCAGGTTCACCCAGTTCGAGTGGATGGGGAGCTGATGGTCCGCGGGCACCGGCGCCGCGAGGTCCGCCTCGCCGCCGGCCCAGCGGAGCATCGTGGCCGGCTGGGTGAAGATGTCGGTCGCGAGCATCCACCCGCCGCTGCCGGACTCCAGCACTCGCGACAGGCCGCGGAGTTGGACCAGTTCGATCTGCACCACCGTCCGATTGTCCGGCAGGGCGAACACCGCCAGATACTGGTCGGCTGCCGGCACGTTCGTGTTGAGGAACTGCTGGCGGACGAACTGCCCAGCCGACACGAAACCGTTGTCGATCCGCCACAGCCTGTTCCATGCGGGGATCGGGCGGCGCTCCTTGGTCAGATCCTGGTGTGTGTGACCGAACACGGAGAGCGTGCCCGCGAGGATCAGCCGGCCGTGGCCGTTGCAGGAATGCCGGAACAGGTGGCCGCCGTCGGGCGGGATGACCAGCGACTGGAACTTTGAGACGTTCGCATTGAAGCTGACCGACGCGAATCGCGTGGGCGACTTGGCCACCACCAGCCCGACCGCCGGCTCGAGCAGCGGCCCGGACGTTCGCTTGATGAACTCCGCCTCGCCGACCGGGGCGGGCGACTCCGGCAGGCTGTCGCAAAAGATCGCGGCGGACGCGCTGACGCACGCGCCGTCGACGTCATCGCGGAAGAACGCGATCGGCTGGGCACGCAGGAACGCCCCGAGCCGGCGCGACACGAAACTGCCGTCGGGGTTGCCGGCCTGTTCAGTCGCGAGGTTCGCCCGCAGTGACTGGGCGAGGAATGCAGCCTCGGCGTCGCCGTTGGCTCGCGCGACATACTCGCACACAGGCAGCAGGTACGACTGGCCGGAGATGTACTGCGGCCAGTCGGAGCCGGCCGGGAAGGCCAGCCGGCCGTTCCACACGACCAGTTTCTTGAGCACGTCGAACGCCTCGCGGAAGTGGTGCAAAGCCGCCTGAAGCGGCGGGCGCCCGGCCCGGCGGAACTCCAGCAGCGACGTACACGCCGGCCACAGGGCCCAGACGTAATAGCCGGGATGGAAGAAGCCGTGGTGCTCCAGCGTATAGTGCGGACCAAGGTTCGCCCCGGCGAACCAACTGCTTCGCGGCCGGCCGTCGACCACCATCGGGTCCCACTCGTCCTGCGGCACGGACAGGGCGTTCATCCAGAACAGCGACGCCGCCTGGAGCCAGCGGGCCGCGTGTGCATGGCCGGGCATCAGCACGGCCGCGCGGGCCAGCATGGCTGCGGTCCAACTGTTCGACTCAGCGGTGGTTTCGCGCTCGCCCCGGCTGGGCAGCGAGTGGGCGTCCGGGTCGAGGCCGGTCCGCTCGTGATGATCGGCCTCGAAGGCCAGCGCCGCCTCCATCAGTTGCAGATCGCCCTTGTCGAGCAGCGGGCGGTAGGAGGGCAGGGCGGCTAGCGCCTGCTCGAAATACAGCGGCGGGTGCCACACGTCGTAATCGCTCGTGCCGAAGCCCCACGGCTGGCCGTTGTTCGTCGTCCCGCCGCCGGTGGCATGCGTGCGGAACAGGAACCGGAACGCCAGGCGGAGCATGTCGCGCGTCTCGTCCTGGCTGACGGGGCAATCGGTTGGCCAGTCGTTCAAGCCGGCGAGGTAGCCGGTCGCGCAGACGAACCCGGCCTGTGTCATCGTGCCGAGGCAATTGTGCCCCGTGCCGAAGAACCCGCCGCGGGCCTCGTCGTCGCAGCGCGTGAAGTGCTCCCGCGCGAACGGGAGCCAGCGGAACAACATCTGACGATACGGTTCGGACGCCACAGCCATTCGCGGCCCCTTTCATCAGACAGACACACCCACAGCCGGACGAGTGTAGCCGGAGATTCGGGGCGTGTAAATCGGCAAGCGGGGGTGGAATGAACACGGATTTCACGGATTACACTGTTATCTCTGATCAAGATTCGGTCAGCGCAATCCGTGTAATCCGTGTTAATCCCGGCCTTGTTTGTCGCCGCCGTTCGGAATAAGCTACTCACCCAACAAGAGGAGCGAAGACATGCTGGATATCCGGTTCATTCGCGAGAATCCCGATCTCATTAAGAAGGCGGCGACGGCCAAGCGCATCGAGGTGGACGTTGACCAACTGCTGAGCGTCGACAACCACTGGCGGTCGGCCACCACCGAGGTCGAGCGGCTCAAGGCCGACCAGAACGCCGCGTCCAAGTCGATCGCGAAACTGGCGGGCGACGAGAAGAAGGCAGCCATCGCCCGCATGGGCGAGATCAAGAATCGCGTGAAAGAGCTCGGCGAGAACGTTGCAGAACTGGAGAAGCAGCGCGATGCGCTGCTGCTGCTCGTCCCCCAGCCGGCGGACCCCGAGGTGCCCGAGGGGCCTGACGACACGGGCAATGTCGAGGTGAAGCGCTGGGGCGAGCCGCGGAAATTCGACTTCCAGCCGCTGGACCACCAGGCGCTCGGCGAGTCGCTGGGCATCATCGACGTGGAGCGCGGCGCGAAACTGGCCGGCTCGCGCAGCTACTTCCTCGTCGGCGACGGCGCCCGGCTGGAGTGGGCCGTGCTGATGTTCGCGTTCAACCTGATCCGTGAGCGCGGCTTTACGCCGATGATCGTGCCGCTGCTGGTCCGCGACGAGGCGATGGTCGGCACGGGGTATTTCCCCGGCGGCGAAGAGCAGGCCTATCGTGTCGAGAAGGACGCGGTAAACCTCGTCGGCACAGCCGAGGTATCGCTGACGGCCTACCACATGGGCGAGACGCTGGCTGAGGCCGACCTGCCGCGGCTGACGGCGGCGCTGTCGCCGTGCTTCCGCCGCGAAGCGGGCACCTACGGCAAGGACACTCGCGGCATCTACCGCATCCACCAGTTCAATAAGGTCGAGCAGGTCGTCGTCTGCCGCAACGACGTGGAAGAGTCGAAACGCTGGCACCTGAAGATACTGGAGAACTCTGAGGCCGTGATGCAGGCGATGAACCTGCCGTATCGCGTGGTCAACGTCTGCACGGGCGACCTCGGCCGGGGGCAGGCGGCCAAGTTCGATATTGAAACGTGGATGCCCGGCCGGAACGGTTACGGCGAGACGCACTCGGCCTCGCGGTTCTACGAGTTCCAGGCCCGCCGGCTGAACCTGCGCTATCGCGATGCCCAGGGCAACGTGAAGTTCTGCCACACGCTGAACAACACGGTGATTGCCAGCCCGCGCGTGCTGATCCCGATCCTGGAGAATTACCAGAACGCCGACGGCACCGTGACGATCCCGACGGCGCTGCGTCCCTACATGGGCGGGCAGGAGCGGATCGAGAAGCGGAAGTGATCGCGAGGTTCGGGGACTGCTTGAACAGGAAGCCCAGGGAATGCATTCCCTGGGCTTTTCTCATTTCTCGTCCGGTGTGACCAGTCTCAATGCGAATCGCGCGTGGCAGTTAGGTCGGGGACAGGTGACCTTCACGGGGGCGGCGGGCGCGGTCCCGCTCAGGGCGTATTTGGCGAGCAGGTCCAGCACCTTCGGCAGGATTGCGGCGGCGGCGAAGAGGCACAGGCCTTCCGGCATCTCGTGCTCGAAGCGGAATGTCTCGCCCGCCATCGTGGTGGCTTGGCACACCCGCGGGTCGCAACCGAGCGTTACCTCGGCCTCAACAGCAGCGTCGGACGGCTCGTGTTGCTGTCCCGAGGGCGAGGTTTCGGCGGGTAGCGCAGCCACGTCGTCGCTGGCCTCCTCGACGTTCGCCTTCTTGTCCATCGCCAGGTTGGCCATGTGGTCGGCGCGATCGTTCTTGGCGCGGGGGATGTGGCGAATCTGCCAACTGTCGAACTTGAGCAGCGCGAGCTGGGCCTGCTGGAACAGCGGCGCGAGGTCCGGGCTCTTCACGCGATACTGGCCGGTGATCTGTCGGACCATCAGCTCGGAATCGGCGAATATCTCCAGCCGCTCAGGGTCGAACTGTGCGGCCAGTTCCAGGCCGTGCAGCAGGCCCTTATACTCCGCGACGTTGTTGGTCGCCCGCCCGATGTAGTAACCATGCTCCACCAGCGGCGTGCCGTCGGCGTCGGCGATGACGACGCCCGAACCGGCCGGTCCGGGATTGCCCCGGCTGCCGCCGTCGACGAACAACTGAAGCACCGGCGGTCGCTTCTTTTCGGCGTGGACGATCACGGGGTCTCCTGCGGGGCGGGGCGTGCTCCAAGTCGGCGACCCTGGGTCGCCGGTGCGACGTGTCCTACCGTGTCAACTGCGCCGATTCGCCGAGATACAGCAGACGTCCGCAGCAGTGACAGTTCTGCACGTCGTCCCGGCTGGCCAGCGCGTTCACCTGCTCCAGCGTGACCGACATGTTGCACCCGCCGCAGATGTATTCTTCGCGCTTGGGGTGCGGCTTGAGGATCGGCGCCATCGCCTCGCCCTCGTGGGCTACAGCCACCCGATCGAACTGACCCAGCAGCTCGCGCGGGAGTGCGGCGGCGGCGGCCTTGTGCTGATCCTCGACCTCGCGCATCTGCGACGCCAGTTCGTCCTCGCGGGCCTTCGCCTGGTTGTTCAGTTCGTCGAGGCGCTTCCGCTCGACGTCCGCCTGCTGCTGGAGTGTCACCAGTTGCTTCTTCAACTCGTCCACAGCCGCCATCTTCTGTAGCGCCGCTTCCTCGACGCGCGATCCGTCGGCCTTGAACGTGTTGATCTCGCGCAGCAGGGCGGAATATTCCTTGTTGGTCCGCGTGGTGTTGAGTTGGGCGCGGAGTTTTTCGAGCGTCGCCTCGCGGGCCTTCATGTCGACCTCCGCTTCGTGCGCGGAGGCTTGGGCCTTTTGTATCTTGTCTCGCAACTCGTCGATCTGGCGCGTGTGATCGCCGAGCTTCTTCTCCTGGAGTCGCGCCCGACGTCGTTGGGTGTCGATCTGCTGGTTGAGCAGGTAAAGGCGGTGGGTCAACTGGTGATACTGATATAACTTATCAATCAAGCTTCCCATTCAGGTCATCCTTCCCGATGGAATGAATTGGTCATTATGGACTTCGAGGCCGGCTTTGGCAAACAGATTTTTGGTTCGTGGCACAGTCACCACCGGCGGCGAACTTGCCCGGGGCCGCGTGTTCCACGCCGCCCCGGAATTCTGTATCATACGTCCATGCGTTACATCCTCGACGTCCTCTACCTGATCGCGCTGGTGCTCTATAGCCCGGTGCTGCTCTACCGCATCCTCGTGGTCGGCAAGGACCGCCACGGCTGGGGTCAGCGGTTCGGGCGGATTCCCGCCCGCGACGGCGACGAGCCGCTCGTCTGGATCCACGCCGTCAGCATGGGCGAGGCCAACTCCACGCCGACGCTGGTCGACCAGCTTCGCCGCGAGGTTCCCGGCTGTCGGATCGCGATCTCCACGACGACCGACACGGGCACAGCTCGCGCGGCCCAGCTCTACCCGGACGCGATCCGGTTCCGCTTTCCGCTGGATTTCTCGTGCGCCATGCGCCGCGTATTCCGACGGCTCCGGCCGAGCGCGATCGTCCTGGTGGAACTGGAAGTCTGGCCGAACCTGACCGCGGAGGCTGAGCGGCGCGGCGTGCCGGTGATCGTGGTGAACGGCCGGCTGACGGCGAGGAGCTTCAAGACGTATCGGCGGGCGCGGCTGTTTGTGCGGCCGATGTTCAGTCGCGTGTCGGCGGTGTGCGCGCAGGAGCAGGCCTACGCCGAGCGGTTCGCGGCCATGGGCACTCCGGCCGATCGGATCAGCGTGACGGGCAGCGTGAAGTACGACACCGCGGCTGTCGGGGACCGGGTGGCCGGTCAGGACGAACTGGCGTCGGCCATGGGCTTGCGGCCGGAGCACGTGATGCTCATCGCCGGATCGACCGCGCCGGGCGAGGAGGAGATTCTGCTACGGGTCTACGCGGAGTTGAAGTCGCGGCACCCACAGTTGCGACTGGCGATCGTGCCGCGCCACCCGCAGCGGTTCAACGAGGTGGCGGGTGTGATCACGCGGGCGGGCTTCGCCTGCTGGCGGCGCAGCGAGCACAAGGACGCGAGCGCGTCGCCCGATTGGCCGGCTGACACGGTCGTCCTCGGCGACACGATGGGCGAACTGCGAAAGTTCTACGCGCTGTCGCAGGTTGCCTTCGTCGGCAGGTCGCTCGTGCCCCTGGGCGGCAGCGACATGATCGAGGTGGCCGCGCTGGGCAAGGGCGCGGTCGTCGGCCCACACACGGATAACTTCGTCGAGCCGGTGGCGAGGTTGTCGGCTGCGGGCGGATTGGCTGTCGTACGCGACGAAGCGGAGTTGCAGGCGACGGTCGATCGCCTGCTGGGCGACGCATGGGCCCGGGCCGCGATGGCGACCGCCGCGCGGCAGGCCGTGGTGTCCGCCCAGGGCGCGACCGCTCGAACCGTGGC